>JAFTKL010000067.1 GCA_017453285.1 Clostridia bacterium
AGAAGGTGGTCTCGCCGGTTACGTTGTAGGTCTCGCCAACAACTTCGCCGTTCTTTTCAATAGACCAACCCTTGAATACCTTACCTGTGGGAGCGGTGAAGGTGCACTCGGGAAGAGTGTACTCTCCAACGATGCCCTCTGCATCGAACATCTTACCCGAACCGCCGTTTCTCTGGAAGGATACAGTGTAGGTGATAAGATCCCATATTGCGTAGAAGGTGGTATCAGCTGCCAAAGTCACCTTGCCCTCAATAACGTCACCGTCAGCCGCGGTCGACCAGCCTGCGAAGAACTTGCCTTCGGGAGCGGTGAACGCGCACTCGGGGATCTTGTACTCGCCGCCGTCAACGTCAGCTATAGGATCCATAGTTCCGCTACCGCCGTTATCGTCAAAGCTTACGTCGTACTTTGCGGGAACGAGAGCCGCGATAGCATCATTGATAGCCTTAATGCAACGCTCGATATCATCAAACGAGGACTCTTCGTTAAGAGAACCTGCAGCAGCAACAGCATCGGTAACTGCCTTATAGGACTCTGCAGTATAAGCCGAGGGGACAAGCTCCTTAACGTCATCCATAGCCTCTACCAGACTCTGATTGAGAAGTTCCTTAACGATCTCGGGGTTGGAAGCTTCAATTCTCGAGTTCATGATCGCACATGTACGCTGATTGTCCTTACCGGACTCTCTGTTATAGATACCTATAGCAAGCTGAGATCCCTCCGAAAGCGTAATGGTATCGTTGTTTCCGCCAAAGTTTGCAAGCTTCCATTCTCCACCCGAAAGTGTGAAGACCTGAACCTTATAGCCCGTATAAACGATCTTATACTGACCAAAGCCATCGGCGGTGAGATCCTGAGCAACGGCATATTCCTTTTTTGCTCCGAAAAGCTCGTTGGAAAAGTCGTTTTTGGATGCGCGGAGGAGGCACTTGGACTGATCGTCGTCACCTCCGTTGCCGTGTGCGCCGTAAAGCATATATGCCTTGCCGCCAGCATCAACGGCATAAATAACACCGGTATAGCCGCCCATACGGTTGTTCTTTGCATTTACGTAATAAACGTAGTTGGTCTCATTCGTGATAGGAAAGGTCTTGGTAGCGATGAGAGATCTCTCGCTGACCGCAGTCTTTACCTGTGCAGACAGAAGCTTGTCCGTGCAAGTGAGGTCAATTATAGTGTCGTAATCGTTAACTTCCTTATAATTGTCTACCTCGTAAGCTTTCCACTCAAGCTCGTCATACTTTACGTCATAGATGTAGCTGCCATCGGCCGCGGATGCAGGAATTATTGCAAGAACGGCTGAAAGAAGCATAGCTACAATAAGAAGCAATGCGATTTTTTTCATTTTAGTTCTCCCTGTTTGTTTTTTGAACAGCACCAAAGCTGTTTTGCGATATTTTACCACATTTCATACGGTTTGTCAACGATTTTAGGAAGAAATGGTTATATTTTTGCTAAAAGAAATTTTGCACCTAAAATATAGCATTAAAGGCTGACCTTGCGGTCAGCCTTTTTGTTTTATTTATTAAGAATTAGTTTTCCTTCTTCTTAAGAACGATAGCAGTGCCGAGAACAGCTACTACTACGGTTGCGCCGAGAGCGATGGTGCCGCCACATCCGCCGCCCTGTGCTGCGGGCTCTTCGGTGGGCTTGTCGTCACCTGCAGGAGTCTCGGTGGGCTTCTCGGTAGGCTTCTCGGTTGCGTTGGGATCGTCCTCCCAGATTGCGAATACGGTTACGTCTCCGCTAACGATGATCTTATCAACGATGGATACGTTGTCCTTAGAAGTAGACCAACCCTTGAAGATCTTGCCTGTAGGAGCAGTGAAGGTGCACTCGGGAAGAGCGTATTCGCCATTGGTCGCTACGCTCGTCATCTCGCCGCTACCGCCGTTAGCATTGAACTCTACAGTGTAGTCAGGATCGCCCCAAACTGCGTAGAAGGTGGTCTCGCCGGTTACGTTGTAGGTCTCGCCAACAACTTCGCCGTTCTTTTCAATAGACCAACCCTTGAATACCTTACCTGTGGGAGCGGTGAAGGTGCACTCAGGAAGAGTGTACTCGCCAACGATACCCTCTACGTCGAACATCTTACCCGAACCGCCGTTTCTCTGGAAGGATACGGTGTATGTAATGGGAGTCCAGATAGCATAGAAGGTGGTGTCTGCTACGAGGGTCGCCTTGCCGTCGATGACCTCGCCGTCAGCCGCGGTCGCCCATCCCTTGAAGACCATGCCTTCGGGAGCGGTGAACGCGCACTCGGGGATCTTATACTCGCCGCCGTCAACGTCAGCTATAGGATCCATAGTTCCGGTACCGCCGTTAGCGTCGAAGCTTACGTTATACTTTGCGGGAACGAGAGCATCAAGTGCCTTGGAGATCTCGCTTACAGCGGTCTCGATGTCTGCGATAGCAACGTTGTCAGCAAGCTCGCCCGCCTTAGCTACTGCGGTAGCGAGTGCTGCATAGGACTCCTGGGTGTATGCTGCGGGAGCAAGAGCGGAAGCCTTAGCTACGTATTCAACGAGTCTGGACTGGAAGAGAGTCTTAACGTTTGCTGCCTCGATGGTGGGATCGAGAAGAGTAGCGGTACGCGACTTGTTAGCGTGGCCGTGTCTGCTGTAGATACCGAGAGCGATGTAGGAGCCTTCCTTAAGGGTGAAGCTCTCCATCTCGCCGAATACTACCTTGGTCCAGCCGTCAGCAGTCTCGGTGTAAATAGTAGCAGTAAGTCCCTCGTAAACGATCTTGAAGCTTGCATATCCGTCAGCATCAAGCTTCTGAACCAGTTTTACCTTTTCGGTGGAAAGCTGCGAGCCGATGGAGCTGTCGTTATTGTGATAACGGTATCTTGCCCTGAGGTCGGACTTCGACTGATCGTCGTCACCGTAGTTGTTGAGTGCACCGTATACGAAGTAAGGATGATCCTCTGCGTCAGCTGCGAAGATAAGACCGCAGTAGCCGCCGAGACGGTTGTTCTTAGCCTTTACGTAAAGAGTTGCGCTTGTAGCCGAGGTTATCTTGAACATCTTGGAGAAATAAGCGGTTGCAAACTTGTCGTCTTCACCGCCGTTGTTATTCTCGGGGTCGTTTGCGTCAGTCGCGTTAGTTGCGAGCGAGTTAGCCTTGACGTCAGTAGTGATCCAGGCATTGAACTCTTCGAGAGTGTAAGCCTTGTTGGACTTCCAGTCTCTGATCTTGTAATCAAGCTTAGTAAAGTCGATAGCCGACTTCTCGAGTTCTGCTGCAGATGCAGGGATTACTGCAAACACAGCCGAAAGAAGCATAGCTACGACAAGAAGTAATGCGATTTTCTTCATTTTGATTCTCCTTGTTTGGTTTTTTCAGCAGTTTCGGTTCTGCCTTATGATTATTCTACCACATTCTCCACAATTTGTCAACACTTTTGGAAACAAATGGTTGTATTTTTGACCAAGAAAAATATATACCTTTTCTATTGCACTGAAAAGAAATTTGTGCTATAATTTCTTTTAGTGGTTATTACACCAAAAGGAGTATATTTATGAAGGATATCAAAGCACTTATTTCTCAGATGACTATAGATGAAAAGGTAGGTCAGCTCATACAGCTGAGCGCCGACTTTTTCGGCACCGACACAGAGCTGACCGGTCCCGCACAGTCCTGGGGACTCTCGAAGGAGCAGCTCTCGACGATAGGAAGCTGCATCGGCGGCAAGGACGCGGCAACGATCAGAAAAATGCAGGAGGAGCATCTGCGCTCCGACCGCAACAAGATCCCCATGATGTTTATGACCGACGTAATCCACGGTTACCGCACTATCTACCCGATAGGTCTCGGTCTCTCCTGCTCGTTCGATCCGGAGCTTGCGGGCGAATGCACCGAGATGGCGGCAAAGGAAGCATCGGCGGGCGGAATACACCTCACCTTCGCGCCTATGATCGACCTTGTGCGCGACTCGCGCTGGGGAAGAGTTATGGAGAGCTGCGGTGAAGATCCTCTGCTTGCCGCCGCATTCGGCGAGGCGCAGGTAAAGGCATATCAGGGCGAGGACATCTCTTCTCGCGATCACATCGCCGCCTGCGTAAAGCACTTCGCGGCATACGGCGCGGCTGAGTCGGGTAGAGACTACAACTCGGTCGAGATCTCCGAGCGCACGCTCCGTCAGTTCTATCTGCCTACCTACAAGGCATGCATCGACGCAGGTGTCAAAATGCTGATGCCCTCGTTCAACGATCTCAACGGAATTCCCTCGACCGCAAATCCATTCCTTATGAAGCAAGTGCTGAAAGACGAATGGCACTATGACGGTGCGGTCATCAGCGATTGGGGCGCGATCAGAGAGCTTACCGTGCACGGAGTTGCGGCTGATCTGAGAGAAGCGGCAAGGATGGCGTTCGAGCAGGGATGCCACATCGAGATGTGCTCTCAGGCTTACTACAGAAACCTCGGCGATCTCGTTCGCGACGGCGTCATCCCCGAGAGTGAGCTTGACGCGGCGGTACAGAAGGTGCTCGAGCTCAAGGACGAGCTCGGACTCTTCGACGATCCCTTCCACTCTGCCGACGACGAGCGTGGCAGAGCTATGTATCTCTCGCCCTCTCACCGTGCTCTTGCACGCAGAGCGGCAGAGGAATCCTGCGTTCTTCTCAAGAACGACGGTGTTCTTCCCTTCCCGACCGATCTGAAGCGCGTTGCGGTGGTCGGTCCGTATGCCGACAATAAATCTGTCATCGGTCCCTGGTCCTGCAAGGGCAAGGTCGACGAAGCAGTCAGCATAGCCGAGGGCATCAGAGAGCTGCTGCCCGACGTAGAGGTGCTCTCTGCCCACGGTTGCGGATATCTCTTTGAGGATCTTGACAAGAGCGGCTTTGACGAGGCTATCGAGCTTGCAAAGTCTGCCGATGCGGTCGTCATCTGCGTGGGCGAGCCTGCGCACTACAGCGGCGAGGCAAACTCGCGTGCGACTCTCACGCTCCCGGGAGTGCAAACAGAGCTCGTCAACGCGATAAACGCGGTAAATCCCAACTCGGCAGTTCTTATATTCGGCGGCAGACCTCTCGATCTGACGGCTATCTACGATAGCTCACGCGCGATGCTCGAGATGTGGTTCCCCGGAAGCGAGGGAGGACGCGCGGCGGCTGACCTTCTCTTCGGCAAGGCTAACCCCTGCGGCAAGCTGACAATGAGCTTCCCGAAGGGCGTCGGTCAATGCCCGATCTATTACAACAGAATGCTCTCGGGCAGACCGAACTACAAGCCCGACGGCGTTTGGCAGGCGTTCGCGAACGGCTACCTCGACTGCGGCTCGCGTCCCCTCTTCTTCTTTGGCGAGGGACTTTCCTACACGAGCTTCGAGTACGAATCTATGACGCTTGATGCACACGAGCTAACAGAGGACGACAAGATCACGGTCACGGTAAGGCTCAAAAACACGGGCGATCGCGACGGCAAAGAAGTCGTTCAGCTCTATATGCACGACAAGGTCAGCTCGGCTGTCCGTCCCGTGCAGGAGCTTCTTGCGTTCAAGAAGGTATTTCTCAAGGCAGGCGAGAGCGCCGACGTGCAGTTTGAAATAAAAGAGCCCGCGCTCCGCTTCTGGAACGCGCAAAATCAGCTTATATCCGAGGCGGGAGAGTTCGAGCTCTTCGTAGGATACGCAGACCACAGATATATTTGTGACGAATTCACACTTGTAAAATAAAGGAGAAAAAATTATGGAACTCAAAGGAAAGATCATAGACTTTTTGGGCGACAGCATCACCGAAGGAGTCGGCGTTTGTGACCAGAATAACAGATACGACAACGTAGCTCACCGCCGCTTAGGGCTTGCCGCGCACTACAACTACGGTATCGGCGGCACGCGTCTGGCGCACCAGAGCGCGCCGAGCGAGACTCCGCGCTACGACCTCTGCTTCTGCGGCAGAGCATATCTGCTTGAGAAGAGCGCAGATCTCATCGTGGTATACGGCGGTGTAAACGACTACATCCACGGCGACGCGTACTTTGGTAAGATGGAGGACAGAACGCCCGAGACCTTCTGCGGCGCGGTATACTTCCTTATGAACTTTCTCAAGACTAACTACGAGGGCAAGCAGATCGTATTTATGACCCCCGCTCATATGCACTTCAGGGGCATCTCGGACAAGTGCCTCACGGGGCGCCCGATGAAGAAGCCCGACGCACAGCCGCTTTCTGCCTACGTTGAGGTAATAAAGGCAAGAGGCAAGGAGCTTGACATTCCCGTGCTCGACCTCTTTGAGAAGCTCCCGATCGACCCCAACAACGAGTCCGACAGAGAAAAATATACGGTCGACGGTCTGCACTTCAACGACGACGGCCACGAAATACTCGCGAACACGCTCTGCGATTTCCTTGAGTCGCTCTGATAGAAAAAATATTTTATTTTCCTATTGCAAAACGCGACGGGATGTGCTACAATATCTCGGGACAAAAAAGTCACTAATATTTAACCCCGAAAGGCTATGCTATGACGACCGAAAAGCCCGACGTTTACTCGTCTGCCGAATATAAACGTACCAGACGCGCATACGTCGCTGAATGTACGTTTGAATACTTTGTGTCGCTCCTCGTGACCGACGCGTACCTCTCTACCCTGCTTCACCATATGGGTATCAGCGACGCGATGGTGGGAATAATCTCCTCACTGATCTCGTTCGCATTCCTCTTCCAGCTCTTTGCGATCTTCGCTGTGCGCCATATCGTCAATACCAAGCGCGCATCGATAATCTTCCATTTCGCAAGCCAACTCTTCTTTATGTCGCTCTTCTTTATTCCCTTTTTGCCCTTTGGCACGGAATATAAGACGGTCATAGTGTTTGCGTGCGTTCTGCTCGCGTATTTCGGCAACTACCTTGTGACTTCGGTCATCTATAAATGGGGTATGTCCTTCGTCGATACGCACAAGCGTGCAAGCTTCGGCGCGGGCAAGGAGATGGTCTCGCTCATCAGCGGAATGCTATTCGTGCTCGTTATGGGCTTCGTTATCGACAAATTTGCCGCTGACGGCAACGTTGAGGGCGGATTTGTCTTTATCGGTATCGCGATACTCTTCTTCAGTATCCTCGACCTCATCTCGCTGCTCGTAATGAAAAATCAGAAGATCGAGAAAAGCGAGAGCGCGGACGAGCCGATATTCTCGGTAATGAAAAAGCTCTTTTGCAATAAGGGCTTTATCTGCCTGCTTATCGCAAACGTGCTCTGGTCGGTCGCAGTATATATGACCAACGGATTTATGGGAATATACAAGACCAGCCCCACAGAGCTTGCCTTTAAGGTCGGCGAGGTGCAGATAATAAACAATGTCGGATGTCTGTGCCGATTTGCAGTATCAAAGCCGTTCGGAAAGTTCTCGGATAAGACCTCCTACGCGACAGGAATTCTGCTCGGTACGACTATCGCGGCGACCTGCTTCATTCTCAACATCTTCACGTCCCCGTCTGCGCGTTGGCTCATATACGTCTATACGGTGCTCTACAACTGCTCGCTCGCGGCGATACACCAGAATTTCTTCAACATAACCTTCGACCTCGTCGAAACAAAGTATTTCGTTCAGGCGTCCTCGATCAAGGCGGCACTCAGCGGAGTCTGCGGCTTTGGCGCGTCACTCGTCGGCGCGGCGATCCTCTCGAGAGTTCAGGCAAATGGAAATTCCTTTATGGGAATTGATATGAGAGGTCAGCAGCTCCTCTCTGCTATCTCGGCAGTCCTGATGATAATACTCGTGCTCTTCGTGCTCTTCGTGCTCAGAAAACAGAAGAAAATTGAAGAATAATAAAAAAAGAGTTGACAAAGCAACTCATAAGTGCTATAATGATAACGGAGAGAGCCGATGACGGTTGCTTTCCCTTATAAACGATTAAGAATTAACCGCCTTGGATTGGGAAGTCGCAGGCGGTTAATTCTTTTTATTATCCGAGATACCGTACATTCCGAATCATTCGAAAGATACAAAACAAAATGGGCACCTTTGGTAACGACATCTAACTTTATTGACCACTTTTCTCTTTGGCACAAAAGGCGCAAAGAGAAAAGTTATCGGTCAAAAACATAGTCGTCTTGAGCACGGACGCGTGGCGCGTGCTCAATACTCCTTGTTTTTTCCTATTTTCGCATCGGCTTCATCGTCCACAGGACGCGCCGACGTGAAAATCAAAAGAGAAACGCCGTTTAGGAGATTTCGCTCGTTGCGACGAGCGACCAAGGCTCTGCCTTTGGAAACCGCAAGCCTTTGAAAAGGCTTGACCGAAACTTTCCTGCGACGCACCCAATGAGTTTTAGATGTCACTCTTCACAATAAAATAGCAACCCGTGGTAGGTACGCTGTCCACGGGTTGTTTCCTCGCTATTGAATTTAATCTTAAAAAGGGAATATTGCTATAGATCACAGTATCCCAAACTCCCTCAGGGAATATCGGTTTGAGTCACGTACAAACCCTTGACCAACCCCCATTCAAGTTCTTTGGCTCCACCTTTCTCGAAAGAAAGGTGGAAAAATCGCGTCCTTCTCCGCCCCAAACTAACTACCCCAGCATAACATCAAAGGCGAGCATCAGGCAAAAGCCGACGAGCAGAGCGTAGGTCGCGCCGCGCTCCGAGCCGTGTGCGTGTGTTTCGGGGATCATTTCGTCGCTGATGACGTATATCATCGTGCCACCTGCGAATGCGAGCACAAATGGCAGGACTGCGGCAGAAACGCTGACCGCAAAATAGCCGATAAAGGTGCCGATGACCTCTACCACGCCTGTCATCGCGGCAACGGCAAGCGTTCTTCCCTTGCTCATTCCCGCGGCGATCATAGGCGCGATTATCACCATTCCCTCGGGGATGTTCTGAAGCGCGATACCGCCCGCGATTGTAAACGCGTGCGCCACGTTCTCCGAACCAAAGCCAACACCTGCGGCAATTCCCTCGGGCAGATTGTGTATCGCGATCGCAATAACGAAAAGCAGTACCTTGTTGAGCTTCGCGCTTTTATCTGGGTGTGCCTCGCCGTCAACTCCCGTCAGCTTGTGCAGGTGAGGAACGAGCTTGTCGATCAGATTGAGACAGAGCGCACCGCAGAAAATGCCGATCACTGTGACGAGTATCGCGAGCCAGCCGCCTCCACCGTATTCTACCGACGGCAGAACGAGCCCGATCACCGCTGCCGCAAGCATCACGCCCGCCGCAAACGAGAGCAGCATATCGCTCATTCTGTGCGACGGATTTTTGAAAATAAAGCCGAGAAGCGCACCGACTACCGTCGCGCCGCCAACTCCTAGCGCAGTTATTAGTACGAGTTCCATTTTCTCCTCCTTTTGTGAGGGTCTATCTGCCTAAATGATATCACTTTGGTGGCAATTTGTCAAGTGTTCACTTAAAATTTACATAAGATAGTATTTTAGGAAATCTTTCTGTATTATAATAGATGAGTATGTTTTATTTTGAGAGGAGCAAGTTGAGGTAATATGATAAAGACCTTAGCAAAAAGCATTCGCGAATACAAGCTCAGCGCTATTCTCGCACCCCTCATCATAGCCTGCGAGGTGGCTGTGGAATGTACTATTCCCTTCGTCACCGCACAGCTCGTGAGAAGGATCGAGGAAGGCTCGGGCATGGATGAGATAATAAAATTCGGTCTCATCCTCGTCGTTCTCGCATTTCTGTCGCTGACCTGCGGCGCACTTGCGGGACATTTTGCCGCCGTGGCGGCTTGCGGATTTGCAAAAAATCTGCGTCACGATCTATATTATTCAATTCAGGAGTTTTCATTCGCAAACGTTGATAAATTCTCGACCGCGGGACTCGTCACCCGTCTGACCACCGACGTTTCCTACGTGCAGATGGCGTTTATGATGATCATACGAACCACCGTGCGCTGTCCGCTGATGCTGGTCTTCGCACTCGTTATGGCGATAAACGTGAGTCCGCGAATGTCGCTTGCCTTTGCGGTCATCATTCCCGTGCTCGCTCTCGGTCTGTTCTTTATCATCCGCAGCGCGCACCCCATCTTCAAGACGGTATTCAAAAAATACGACGCGCTCAACGCATCGGTCCAGGAGAACGTGTCGGGTATGCGAGTAGTCAAGGCGTACGTTCGTGAGGACTACGAGCGCAAGAAGTTCGAGACAGCTTCCGACGACGTGGCAAAGGGCTTTACCAAGGCTGAGAAGATCCTCGCGCTCAACAGCCCCCTGATGCAGTTCTGCTTCAACGCGCTTATGCTGATGGTCTGCTTCTTCGGCTCGCGACTCATCATCACGACCAACGAAGCCGCGCTTGATATCGCAGGCTTCTCCGCACTTCTGACCTACGGCGCGCAGATACTGATGAGTCTTATGATGGTATCTATGATCATCGTTATGCTCTCGATGTCGATAGAGTCCGCAAGCCGTCTTTGCGAAGTGCTTCGCGAGAAGAGTGAGATAGTCAACCCCGAGTGCCCCATCACCGAGGTGCGCGACGGAAGCGTGCTTTTCGACAAGGTAAGCTTTTCTTACAAGGCGACCGCCGACAAAAAGGCACTCGCAGACATAAATCTCTTTATCGCGCCCGGTGAGACGGTGGGCATCATCGGCGGCACGGGTAGCGGCAAGACCTCGCTTATCCAGCTCATCTCGCGCCTTTACGACGTGAGTGAGGGTGCGGTCAAGGTCGGCGGTGTCGACGTACGCGATTACGACCTCGACACTCTGCGCGATCAGGTCTCGGTCGTTCTGCAGAAAAATCTGCTCTTTACCGGAACTATCAAGGAAAATCTCCGTTGGGGCGACCCTGATGCGAGCGACGAGGAGATCGAGCGTATCTGCCGTCTTGCGCAGGCTGACGAATTCATCCGCTCCTTCCCCGACGGATACGACACGCACATAACTCAGGGCGGTACGAACGTATCGGGCGGACAGAAGCAGAGGCTCTGTATCGCGCGCGCCCTACTGAAGAAACCCAAGATCCTCATTCTCGACGACTCGACGAGCGCGGTCGACACCAAGACCGACGCGCTTATCCGCCGCGCCTTCGCAGAGGAGATCCCCGACACCACCAAGATCATCATCGCACAGCGTATATCCTCGGTCGAGCACGCGGACAAGATCGTAGTTCTCGACGGTGGCAGGATCGAGAGTATGGGCACGCACGCGGAGCTCATGGAAAAGAGCCCGATCTACCGCGAGATATACGACTCTCAGAACAAGGGAGGTAGCGAAGATGGCGAATAAGAAAAACACGAACGCTATGCCCAAAAGACCTCCCGTCAAGAAGGGCGTTCTTGGCAGAATATTCAAAATTCTCTTCAAGGAATACAAGCTGCAGATGACGCTCGTTGCGATCTGCATCGTGCTTGTATCGCTCGCATCCACCATCGCGAGCATCTTTATGAATCAGTTTATTCTCTATATCGGAGAAGGACTTGAAAAAGGATACGGTGCTGTCAGCGGCAAGATAATGACCGCTATACTGCTTATGCTCAGCATCTACGCGGTCGGTTGGATCGCGTCCTACGGATACACGCGGATTATGGCTGTGGTAACACAGAGCTTTATGAACGGTATGCGTAAGAAGATGTTCGATAAGATGCAGTCCTTCCCCCTGCGCTACTTCGACTCGAACGCGCACGGAGACATAATGTCGCATTACACCAACGACATCGAGGCGATCCGCGAGCTCGTTTCCTCGACTCTCCCCCACCTCTTCCAATCCGGACTTATAGTCATCTTCCTTATATTCAATATGCTCTACCTCAGCGTGTGGATGGCACTTGTGGTCGCCTGCGCGAGCGTGGCTATGATCTTCGTAGCAAAGAAGGTCGGCGCGAAGAGCGCAAAGAGCTTCATCGCTATGCAACGTTCGATAGCCGCAACTGAGGGCTTCGTCGAGGAAATGATGAACGGTCAGAAGGTAGTTAAGGTCTTCTGTCACGAGGATCAGAGCGTCGAGGACTTCGACCGCATAAACAACGAGCTTTGCAAGAATGCTACAAACGCAAACCGATTTGCGAACATTCTGATGCCTATTATGGGCAATATCGGCAACATCCTCTACGTTCTCGTCGCATTCGTCGGCGGTATACTCATCATCAGCGGAGCGAAGAACGTGTCACTGCAGATAGCTCTCTCGAATATGCTCGGTAATCCCATCTCAACGTTTGTCAACATCAGCGTGGTAGTTCCCTTCCTCAATGCATCCAAGCAGTTTACCAATAACGTAAGCCAAGTATCTCAGCAGATCAACTCGATAGTTATGGCTATCGCGGGCGCGGGACGCGTGTTCGAGCTTATGGACACCGAGCCCGAGATCGACGACGGCTACGTTATGCTCGTTAATGCCAAGGAGATCGACGGCAAGCTTATCGAGACCGAGGAACGCACGGGTACGTGGGCGTGGAAGCATCCCCACGGCGACGGAACGGTCACCTACACTAAGCTCGAGGGCGACGTGAGAATAGAGATGATGGACTTCGGCTACGTGCCCGAAAAGCTCGTGCTCGAGGATATCACGCTCTACGCAAAGCCCGGTCAGAAGGTCGCGTTCGTCGGTGCTACGGGAGCGGGAAAGACCACTATCACCAATCTCATCAACCGCTTCTACGATATCGACGACGGAAAGATCAGATACGACGGCATCAATATCAATAAGATAAAAAAGGCAGATCTTCGCCGCTCGCTCGGCATAGTTCTGCAGGATACGAATCTGTTCACAGGAACTGTTATGGAAAATATCCGCTACGGAAAGCTCGACGCGACCGACGAGGAATGTATCGCCGCCGCAAAGCTTGCAAACGCGCACGACTTCATCACCCGTCTGCCCGAGGGATATAATACTATGCTGACCTCGAACGGTACAAATCTCTCGCAGGGACAGCGACAGCTTCTCTCGATCGCGCGCGCCGCAGTCGCAGATCCGCCCGTTATGATACTCGACGAGGCGACCTCCTCGATCGACACGCGTACCGAGGCGATAGTTCAGCGCGGAATGGACG
The DNA here is from genome assembly GCA_017453285.1 of Clostridia bacterium. Lineage (GTDB taxonomy): Bacteria > Bacillota > Clostridia > Oscillospirales > CAG-272 > HGM12713. Next base: position 12,956 of record JAFTKL010000067.1, read on the forward strand.
CCCTGATGCACGGCAGAACTGTGTTCGTCATCGCCCACCGTCTCTCGACAGTTCGTAACTCCGACGTTATTATGGTCCTCGATCACGGCAGGATCATCGAGCGCGGAAGCCACGAGGATCTTATCGCGCAGAAAGGCAAATACTATCAGCTCTACACCGGAGCGTTTGAACTTGAATAAAACAAAAACGGGAACAGATCACTCTGCTCCCGTTTTAATTATATAGTCTCAACCTTTATAAGATTTGTGTTACCCGAAGAGCCGTTGGTGACTCCGCCCGTGATGACCACGCGGTCGCCACGCTCAAGCTTCATCGTCGCCTTTGCGAGCTTGGTCGCCGTATAAAACAGCACATCGAGTGAATTGAACATCTCGCTCATCACGGGTGTCACGCCCCAAGAGAGCGCGAGCTTGCGCCATGTATGCTCATCGGTGGTCACTCCGAGAATGTCGATCGGGCAACGGAAGCGCGAGACCATTCTTGCGGTCATTCCAGAGAGCGAGCAGACCGCGATCGCCTTTGCCTTGATGTCGATCGCCATTCCGCAGGTCGCGTGCGAGATAGCGTCGACGGGGTTCTTTATGATAAAATCCGAGCCGTAGAATATCTTTGCGTAATCAATTCCGGTCTCGGTCTGAAGCGCGATGCGCGCCATAGTCTCTACAGTGAGCACGGGGTACTTGCCCGCCGCGGTCTCACCCGAGAGCATAATTGCGCTCGTGCCGTCGTACACCGCGTTCGCGACGTCGGATATCTCTGCACGCGTCGGACGGGGATTGTGGATCATCGACTCGAGCATCTCGGTCGCGGTGATAACGCGCTTACCGAGCAGACGGCAGGTGGTGATGAGATACTTCTGAATACCCGGGAGCTCCTCAAAGGGAATTTCTACTCCCATATCTCCGCGCCCGATCATAATTCCGTCGCATTCCTCGCAGATCTCTCGGATGTTGTCAACACCCGAGCGATTCTCGATCTTAGCGATGATATCTATATCCGCGCCGCCGTTATCTCTCAGAAATTCCTTTACGTCAACGAGATCCTGCTTGCGCGAAACGAAGGAGCAGGCGATAAAATCAACGTCGTTCTCGATACCGAAGAGCAGATCGCGCTTGTCGTAGTCGCTCAGATACACCTGATCGAGCACCTTGCCGGGAAAGCTCATACTCTTGCGGTTGGAGAGCTCACCGCCCACGATCACGCGGCAGTGTATCTCGCTACCCTCAACCGACTCGACCTCGAAGATCACGAGTCCGTTGTTGAGAAGAATTCTCTGCCCCACGCTCATTTCCTCAGGCAGATGCTTGTAGCTTACCGAAACGCAGGTCTCGTCTCCCTCGACGTCGCGCGAGGTAAACGTGAATCTGTCGCCCTCTTCAAGCATGATCTTGCCGTCCTTGAAGGTCTTTATTCTGTATTCGGGGCCCTTGGTGTCGAGCAGTATCGCTATCGGCATATCAAGCTTTTCGCGAACACGCTTGATAAGCTCTATGTTTGCCTTGTGATCCTCGTGAGTTCCGTGCGAGAAGTTGAGTCTCGCCACGTTCATCCCCGCGAGGCACATTTTTGTGAGTGTTTCTTCGTTGTTGCACGCAGGTCCGATCGTGCATACTATCTTTGTTTTGCGCATTTTGGGTTCCTCTATCTTAATACAAAAAATTTATATCCAACAAGCGATCCAAATTCTCGCTCATTATATATTATATCACAAAATGAAGCAAAAATCTATGTTTTTAAATTTAAAAAATATCTTGCACAGGGATGCCACGGACGGATGCTCGGCGGTGATCTCTCCCAAGGCTCCCTCCGAGAGGGAGCCTTTTGTTCCTTTGCGTCGCGCAAGAAAGATGGTATACGTATGCATAGCGTTAACCGATATTTTCGGGATTGAAAACCCTTCACCTATAGCCGCTATTCGTTTTTATGGGAGGCGTTCCGCCTCCCGTTTGTTGCCTTCAACTAATCCGGTCTTACAAAGGAAAAGGACAGAGAACGTACAACATTCTCTGTCCCATCTTTATTTATGATTATGCGTTTTCTCCGGCGTTATCCTCAGGATTTTCCTCGGGGTTTTCGTCGGGAGTCACATCTTCCACACCGGGAGCGTCCTCGATCTCAACAAGCTCAAAGCCGTTCTCGCCCACTGCTACCGAAACGTTCATCATAGCCGCGATCGCGGTGAGCTCTTTCTTGGTCTCATCATCCTTCTCGGATGCTGCCCACTTGTTGTTGATCGCACCAACGAGGTTGGTCTTCTCGGTCTCACTGAGGCTTCTGCCCGAGTTGAGCGGGTCTACCTTAGGCTCGTCGCCATCTGCGTAAACGGTGTCAACAACGGTCTTTGACATCGCGGTCGACTCCATAATATTGTTGACGTACTCTTCCTCTGTGATCTCAGTAACGCTTTCCTCACCGCCAAATACGCTCGAGCCCGAGCCGCCATCCTCGGTAATGGACATCATTACGTTCATCATATCCGAAACTGCCGCAGATTCCTTGTCGTAATCCTCAGCAGGAACGTCCTTGAGGTTGCCGAAGGTACCCGATACCATATTTGCAACCGAGTCTGCACTCTTTTCGGGAACACCGTAATTCTGCATTACGCTCGGAGTTGCCATAGTCTCCATTACGCTTGCCGCCTCGGGTGTGAGGTCGTTAAGCATCTTTTCGACCGCTTCCTTGGTGTTCTTGGATTTATCTGTTGCCGCCTCGAGCATCTCAACGACGCCTGAGAGCGAAGTCATGACAGATGCGTAGCTCTTCTTAGCCGAGTTATCAGCGATAGATGCCGCCGAGTCGGTTGCCTCTACAACGCCAAATCCGATAGAGTCGTGGATAAGTTTGGACTGAAGTATTGCCTCAAGCATATACTTCGTCTTCTGTTGACCGATAGTCTCGGTCTGTGCAAACGAGTCGAGCGCGGGACCCATAGTTCCAAGCATACGCTTTGCATCAAACGTTCCGCCCGCGATATCGTCGGTCATTCCGTAAACTACTACGAACGCGTGTGCCAAAGTCTTGGACTCGTGCTCGCGGTTGGTGATGGTAGACATTCCGTCCACGATCATATCACGAGAGATAATAGTGGTCTTCTCTACGAACGCCTCTGCGGTCATAGCGATATTTTCATAGAACCATACGCTCATATCGTTGCCGCCGAGCTTTGCCGCCGCCGCGTCTGCAGCGAGCGTCGTGCCTGCGCATCTGATACCGTAATCGTCAAGAACGTTCGCGTAAGCCTTTTCAAGCGCGATCGCATCCTCGCCGGATATTGCTACAAAGTCAGCGACAAATCCCTCAAAAAGCTCTGCGCGTGTCTTGGGCGCGTTTACCTCATCGAGCATTATCGTAATACCGAAATCCGCAACTCCGTCAACCAGAGGATCAAGTCTTTCATCCTCAAGGAAGGCATCAAGAAGCTCTGCGGTAGCCTCCTCGTCAGAGAGAATGACCATCGGGTTATTAGTCTCGGCTATGCGGCTTACAAGTCCTCTGTCAGCAAGAACCGCAACTGCCTCGGTTATAGCCTTTACGTCGCCCTTTATATTTTCCTTATCGGAGGTAGCAAAAACGTTGATGAGAGCGTCTGCAATAGGCGCAAGTCCGCCACTGAGCGTGGGACGCTTTACTCCGTAGTAAGCGTTTCCTTGCTGCCAATCCTCACCCGCCTCGGAGCAAAGCTCGGAAATGAGCGTGCGGGCAACTACCGACTTATCAAATGCGGGAGAAATATCTCTTATAGCCTCGGCAGTTTCATGAGACTCCGCACCTTCGGTAGATGCAGCGCCTACAGCGTTAACTACTGCAGCAAAAAGCTCGGATTCGCGATTGAGATTGGTCATCTCGCCGTCGATAGCCGCAGTGGTCATCATTCCGTAGAAGAGCTTTCCGCCCGTAAGCGTAACTGCCGTAGTACCTACGTTGTTAGCCGCGCCGTCGATCACGTCGACCACAATTGTAACTATCTCGCCGCTCTCTTCATCCTCGACAAGTGCCGCGGTAGCAACGGGTGCAAGGCCGTCGATAACCGCGATAGATCCCGTAAAGGGGCAAAGGAAAGCGCAGAGCACCAATACCGAGCAAAGCGCGCCAAGCAGACCGCCAACGTAGTTGGGGTAGTGCGCGATAAGCTTCTCGTGCTTCTTTTTGTAGTGTTTTCTTTCGATAAACTTTCTTCCCTCTTCTTGTCCGTCTTCGCCTTTCTCACCCTTAGAGGTGATAGCAAGAATGCCAAGAGCGATGAGCTTCACGAAGAAATTGAGAATAGTCTTAATAAGTGTGAAGATCGGAACGAAAAGCAACGGAGACATGATCATCGATCCGAGTGCCTTCACAGTCACAACACCGGAAGGAAGGCTCTTGACCATTCCGCCCACGTCAATTCCGCCGACGTTACTGAGCACACCGCTATCGACCAACACGACTGCGAAGGTTCCGATGATGGCGTTCGAGATCACCGACGCAAGCACGGCAGACGCGATCACCGAGATTATTACAACGATGAGTCTGGAGAGCGAATACTGCCACTTATACTTTCTTCCCTTGAGCGCTCCGCAAAGGATCGCAAGTCCTGCAGCTATACAAAATGCTGCGGAGAATATTATACCGTACATTTTTCCTCCTCTTCGGCAAATAGCCGATTTTTTATATTTTGAAAGGATATACTAAGTACATTATATACCACGAAATTCCTTTTGTCAAGGAAAATTCACACATTCATCACAAAAACTACTTTACGAGCGCGCAGACACCCACGGTTTTGTACTCGCCCTTTACGAATATCTCGTCAACGTGGTAGCCCTCAAAGCTCATCCCGAGCTTCTCCATTACCCGAAGTGAAGCCGCGTTCCCCTTCATAAAGCGCGCCTCGATGCGATGAAGCCCGAGCGTCTCAAAGCCGAAATCCATCACGCAGCTCGCCGCCTCCACCGCATAGCCCTTCCCCCAGAAGTCAGGGTGGAGCACGTAGCCTATCTCGCCCGAGTCGTGATCGGTGTTGATTTTCGTAAAGCCGCAGGTACCTATCATTCGGCGGCTCTCAAGGTCTATTATCGCCCAGTCGTAAAAGTCGCCAAGAGCGTAGCGACCTTCGATATACCTCAGATAATCCCGCGTGTAGCTCACGCTCGGGTGAGGCGACCAGAGAAGAAATTTCGTCACGTCCTCGCGCTTCGCGTAGTCGTACATATCCTCTGCGTCTATGCTGTGCATCGGGCGCAGGGTTATCCTTTTTGCGTGCAGAGTGGGGATGTTTGAAAATATTTTGTAAACTGCTTCTTTTCTCATTTCGACCTCCAAAGACCGTCATAAATACATTATATACAATTTTTCACTCTTTTGCAATAGGATAGGCGATTTTTCTTTTCTTTAAGCCCTTGACTTTATTTTTTATGGGTGGTATAATTATTATGTATAGGAATATTCTGCGGAGGTTTTATGAGCGACAGAGTAAGCGCCGAGAGCGCAAGATCATATTTTTTGCCGTTTATCCTCGGCAACGGAGGACGCTCGCACGGGCTCTCGCAAAGGATATTCAACAAATACGGAATAGTCTCGCTCATCTGCGACAGCCGCCGTCACGCGCTCGACTTTTTGGATTTCTCAAGCAGATCGATCCGCCTCTGCCCCACCGACAGTCCGCGGCTTTTCTGCGAGCAGTTGATAGCACTCGCCGAGCAGAGTCCGTATATGCTGCCGCTGATCATCCCGGTCACAGAGGAATACGCAAGAATGACTGACGAGGTGCGCAACGTACTTGAGACGAGATTTATCATATCGAGCCCCGACGAGCTCTTCACCCTCTCGCCGCTCGCAAGCATAAAAAGGTGAACTAAGATCAAGGGGGTGAGTCTATGCAGGACACCGACAACAGAATACTCGGCATCCTCGGCGGTCTTGGACCGATGGCAAGCGTGTATTTTTGCGAAATGCTCATCTCGCACACCAAAGCCGAGCGCGACTCGGATCACCTCAATTTCCTGCTCTCCTCGCGAGCAAGCACTCCCGACCGCTCATCCTTCATCCTCGGGCTCTCAAAGGACGACCCGACGGACGCGATGACCGAAGAAGCAAAGCGGCTCCAGACGGCAGGAGCAGAGCTGATAGCAATTCCCTGCAACACCGCGCACTACTTTTACGAAAGCATCTGCCGCGCGGTGAGCATCCCGATACTCAACATCATCAGCGAGACCGCAAAATTCTGCAAGCACCTCGGAGTCTCGCGCATAGGCGTCATGGCGACCGAAGGAACGGCGCGCTCGGGCGCATACGAAAAATATCTCGAGGAACATTCGATCTCGACAGTTCCGCTGACGAGTGCGGAGCAGGACGAGATCAGCCGCATAATCTTCGAGCAGATAAAGTGCGGCCGCGAGCCCGATCTTTGCAGCTTCCTTGCGATCGCAGGCAACCTCAGAGCACGCGGATGCGAGCTGATAGTTCTCGGTTGCACCGAGCTCTCCCTTATAAAAAAACAATTTGACCTACCCGAATATATAGTCGATTCGCTCGAGCTTCTTGCTCTCTCGGCAATAAGAACGATGGACAAGTGCCCGATCGGATTTGACAACTCCCTTATGAAATTCTACGGCGCACTCGCCGGAAAGGACGTGAACTGATGCTTTTATCCGAATTGATGAAGGTAATTGAATACACCGAGGTGATCAACCGAACGGGGATAGACCCGAAGAGTCTTGACGTGGTCTCACTCTGCTCCGACTCGCGCAAGGTCCTTTCAGACTCGATCTTCGTTTGCATATCGGGATCGATCAGCGACGGACACGAGTACGCACAGAACGCATATTCGCGCAACTGCCGTATCTTCGTTGCCGAGAAAGCGATCGCGCTTCCCGACGACGCGTTCGTTATCATAACCAAGAATACCCGTCTCGCGCTTGCCAAGCTGTCAGCTGCTTTCTTTGACTATCCCGCAGAAAAGCTGACCGTCATCGGCATCACGGGCACCAAGGGCAAGACCACGACCGCACTGCTGATATACAACATTCTCGAAGCCAACGGTATATCCGCGGGATACATCGGATCTAACGGTGTGACCTACGGATCTAATCAGTTTGAAACGGTCAACACCACCCCCGAGAGCTACGACCTTCACGAGTATATGAAAAACATGGTCGACGCAGGCGTCAGCACGGTAATTATGGAGGTATCCTCGCAGGCACTCAAGCTCGGTCGAGTCCACGGAATAAAGTTCGATATCGCGATCTTTACCAACCTCTCGCCCGACCACATTGGCGAATTCGAGCACGCTGATTTCGAGGAATACAAAAGCTGCAAGCATCTTCTTTTCACCGATTACGGTGCAGATTTCATAGTTTACAACCACGACGACGAATACGCAAAGGACGTCGTAAGCGGCAACCGCGCAGAGAGAGTCAGCATCTCGGGCAAGGGCGACGCGAATGCTGACTACACTGCAAAGGACATCGCGTTCTTCCGCTCTCCCGGAAAGATCGCTGTAAACTTCACCTGCAACAGCGCCGACGGCACTTTCCCCGTATCTCTCTCCTTCCCCGGTGACTTCAGCGTCTACAACGGACTTACCGCGCTCGCGGTATGCCGCCGCTTAGGTCTTAACACTGAGGATATCGTAAAGACTATGAAGAACATTCGCATAAGAGGCAGATTTGAGACCTACGAGCTCCCCAACGGCGCGACCGTAGTCATCGACTACGCGCACAACGGTGTAAGTCTCAAGGCAGCGCTCACCGCGCTCCGCAACTACGCACCCACAAGACTTATCTGTCTGTTCGGCTCGGTCGGAGGACGCACCAAGATGCGCCGCGCAGAGTTAGGACTCGTCGCATCGCGCGATGCAGACTTCTGCATCCTCACCTCGGACAACCCCGACAACGAATCCCCCACGGCGATAATCGGCGAGATCGCATCCTACTTCACGGCAGGAACCGCGCCCTACGTCGCCATCCCCGATCGCCGCAAGGCTATCGAATACGCTCTCAAGAACTCGAAGCAGGGCGATATAATCCTGCTTGCAGGTAAGGGACACGAGACATATCAGCTCATCTGCGGAGTGCGCGAGCAATTCTGCGAGGCTGATATTATCATCGAATACTGTATGCAACTCTGACACCCGAGCAAAAGGAGCACGGTATGAAGCACTATAGCAAAAAGCTCCCGAAGGAAGTCCTTTGGGATATGAGCGTCGCCGATACGTCTTGCGGCATAACTCTGCGAATGCACGAGCCAACAAGAAAGGGCACTATCCTCAAATGCGACAAGGCGTGGGAGGGTATGGACTGCAACTACGCAAAGATATTCTTCGACGGCGAGAAATATTGCTTTTACTACCGCGGTGCAGGCAGAGTTGACGGCACGGGCTCGCCCCGAAGCCACGGTGTGTGGTGCGTTGCGTATTCATATGACGGCAAGAGCTTCACCCGCCCCGAGCTCGAGCTTTTCGAGTTTGGCGGCTCAAAAAAGAATAATATAATTATGCAGATCCCCGGTTGCTGTATCGACAATTTCTCGATAACGCTCGACGAGAATCCGAACTGTCCGCCACACGAACGATACAAAGCGTTCACCGGCGAGTGGACCGAGAACGTCAAGCGTCTGCACTACTACACGAGCGCTGACGGCGTGCATTTTAACGAGGTTGCTCCTCTCGCCGCCGCAGGCTGCTTTGACTCGCTCAACGTATGCTTCTGGGATGAGCTTAAGGGCTGCTACGCGCTCTATCTGCGCGGTCTGCACGATGCCGATCCCGAGCACAAGATCCCATATGAATCCGAAGGTCACGTGCGCGACGTGCGTCTCTCCTACTCGACCGATATGGAAGAGTGGACAGAGCCCGTGCGGCTTGACTTCGGGGATGATCGCGAGGAGATACAGCTCTACACCAACGGAATGATGAGATATCCCGAGGCAGATATCTATATCGCGATACCGACGCGCTATATCGATAGATCATACGACATGCACAACTTCAAGCATCTCCCGTCGCTCGACGGAATGCGCAGTCTTGCGTTCGAGCAAGGGCGCGAGAGGCGCGAGGGCACGGCGATAACCGAAGCGATGCTTATGACGTCGCGCGACGGAATTCACTTCGAGCGCACGAAAGAGGCGTTTTACACCCCCGGCATCGAGCGCGACAACAATTGGAATTACGGCGGAGGATATTTTGCTGTCGGCACGGTACGCACGAAGTCTGATTTCGAAGGCGAGCCCGATGAGCTCTCGCTCTACGTAGTCGAGCCGCCGAGAAACAACGCAACGACCTTTGAGCGTTACACTCTCAGAGACGACGGATTTTTCTCTTGGCGCGCTGATTTTGGCGGCGGCGAGGTGATCACAAAGCCCTTTACCTTCGACGGTGGAGAGCTCCTGCTCAACTTCTCGACCTCGGCACTCGGCTTTGTCCGCATTGAAGTTCTCGACGAGGACGGCAGTGCGATCGAGGGATACGACTCGGGCAGAATTTTTGGTAACACCACCGCTCGCCCCTGCGAATTCCCCGCTCCGCTCTCCGAGCTCTGCGGCAGACCTGTACGCTTTAAGATCACAATGCGCGACGCAGATCTTTATTCATTTAAATTTATGTAATTGCGGTAAAAAGCTATGAAAGAATACAACGAAAAACTCCAAAAAGAAGTCCTTTGGGATATGAGCATCGCCGACACGGCAAGCAACGTATATCTCAGAATGCACAAGCCCACAAGAAAAGGCAATATCCTCAGCGGAGACGAGCCTTGGGAGGGCGAGCACTGCTGCTACGGCAAGATAATATTCGACGGCGAGAAATACCGCCTTTACTATCGCGGAAGCGGCGCCAACGACGGTGTATGGCAGACCGAGCACGGCGACCACGCGGTATGGTGCGTTGCGTATTCCTACGACGGCAAGAATTTCGAGAAGCCCGACCTTGAGATCTTTGAGTACAACGGCTCGCGCCACAACAATATAGTTATGATCGACGGATTTCTCGACAATTTCTCGGTATTCCTCGACACAAACCCCGCCTGCCCGCCCGAAAAGAGATACAAGGCTCTGTCGGGATACACGTACAATTGGGAAAAGGATGACGTCGCGCTCAAGATCTACACGAGTCCCGACGGTCTGCACTTTACCTATCAGGGCGAGATGCTTCGCGGTCGCGGAAAATTCGACTCGCTCAACATCTGCTTCTGGGATGAGGAGACCAAAAAGTACCGCCTTTATATGCGCGACTACCATCAGCTCGATCCCGCGAAAGCACTCGACTGCGAGTTCGAGAAACACGTGCGCGACATTCAGCTTACGACATCCGAGGATTTCGAGGTCTGGACCGATCCGACGCCTCTTTGCTACGGCGACGACCCCTATGAATTTCAGCTTTATACAAACAATATATTCAGATACCCCAAGACCGACGCTTTTATAGGAATGCCCACGCGCTACGTCGATCGCTCGATAGATAAGCCTAACTACCGCTATCTGCCCGATCTACGCGGCTTCCGCCCGATGCTGATAGAAAAATACGGCAGAGGCGGCACGGCGATCACCGAGACCATGCTTATGATCTCGCGCGACGGCATAAACTTCGAGCGCACGCCCGAGGCGTTCTACTCCCCAGGACTTGAGAACGGCGAGAATTGGGTGTACGGCGACGGATATTTCGTCTACGGTGCGATCGAGACCGAGTCCGACTTTGAGGGTGAGCCGAACGAGCTCTCTCTCTACGTCGTCAAGGGCTACCGCGCGCGTCCTGCAAATTTTGAACGCTACACTCTGCGCAAGGACGGATTTTTCTCCTGGCGCGCTGATTTTGGTGGCGGTGAGGTGATCACAAAGCCGTTCACCTTTGACGGAAATCAGCTTCTGCTCAACTTCTCGACATCGGCGCTGGGCTTTGTCCGCGTTGAAATTCTCGACGAGGCAGGAAACGCGATCGAGGGCTACGACTCGGGCAGAATTTTCGGTAACACCACCGCTCGCCCCTGCGAATTCCCCTCCCCTCTCTCTGCTCTCTGCGGCAGACCGATCCGCTTCAAGATCACTATGCGCGACGCGGATCTGTATTCGTTTAAGTTCTGTAAGTAAGCTTGGGTTTTATATTTTTCCACCTTTCTTTCGTAGAAAGGTGGAGCCAAAGAACTTGAATGTGGGATGGTCAAGGGTTTGTACGTAACTTGAACCGATATTCCCTAAGAGAGTTTGGGCTATTGCAAGCCAAAGCGACATAATAGTTCTGTAATTTAACTTAATAGCGATGTAGAAACACGCGGATAGCTCTATACCGCGTGTTTCTTTTTGTTTTAATTGTGAAGAGTGAGATCGTAATCTTTGTTTCTTTAACGTACAAATGCGCGGCTATCTGCCAATATTGCATTCTTCTCTCTGCATTGTGCATTTTCATATTACGTTTGATCTTACAAAAACATAGATTGACAATAAGACAAAAAAGATGTAAAAAAACGAAATAGTAAAATTTGCTTATTGACAAATAAAGTTGTAGGTGCTATATTCAAAGCAGAGCATTTGCGTTACTCGCAAATTTTTTGATTGAAAGTTTGGCTTTCTAAAACTACGATACGGAGGTTTATATGAAAAAAGCTACTTTTTTGCGAACACTTACTTTTCTACTTATCCTCTCTCTGACGATGGGGATATTTGCGCCTCTTGGCGTCAGTGCCGCTCAGGATGACGAAGTCAGAAATCTTACGGATTTTGTCGGCATCAACGGTAACTGGGCAATAGAAGGTAACACCCTCAGAGGAAACAATCCCGGTATGGGAGATGCGTTTGCTTTGAGCAAATCTTCACACCTCGATGCAAGCACGCCATTTACCTATGAGGTCAAGTTCACGATCAACAGCGGTAATGCGGCAGGTGCTGTATTCGGAGTTGCCGATTATAACAATCCCGGTGCGAATTGGTTCTGCACGAACATTGACTTCGGAGCAGGAAACACCCGTCTTTTCCACGTCGCGCCCACCTTCGAAGAAGGCGGACGTCCTCTGACGGATGCAGAAAAAAGCACTTCGGACTTTACAGTAAAGGTCATTCACCACGGTGACGGATACTTTACCGCTTATCTGAACGATACCGCTGTAGTAACCAACAAAAAGTATGACTACAACGGCGGCTATTTCGGATTGCTCACCTTCCAGGGTGACGTAACCTTCCGTTCTGCAACTCTTTCAAACAAGGTCACCGTAGACAACTTCACCACCGATCTTAGCGGTTGGAAGGGTTCCGTCGGCAAGTGGGAAGCAATGGAAGACGGCTATCTTGGAAACAACAAGGACATCGGCGATGCTTTTGCTACCTCTGATATATATCTGCCTGCAGGCTCTTCCTTCGTGTACGAGACCGACGCTAATATCATCGACGGTCTTGCGGTAGGATTGGTATTCGGCATAAAGGACAGAAACAACCCCGGTGCTTCCTGGCACTGCCTCAACTTTGACAAGGGTGCAGGAAACACTCGATTCTTTAATGTAAACGGTACGGGTACAGAGGGAAAGAGAGATCTGACCGAGCAAGAAAAGAATTCCTCTTCTGTTCACCTCTACGTAGAGATGAAGGCGGACGGAACGCTTATATGTAAGACCAACGGCGTTGTGGTTACCGAGCAGAAGATTGACAACTTTGCAGGCGGCTACGTTGGACTTTTGACCTTCTTCACCAAAGCAACCTTCAACAACACCACCCTGAAGTACACCCGTCCCGAAGCAAAAGAAGCTGCCCCCGGTGAGCTCTATGTTCCCGCAGGATCCTCGGGCTCGGGCAACGCGACCGACGGATATAAAATTACGGGAGCAGATCTTTATAACAATTTCGCTTTCCTTGAGCCTTGGGTCTATGCCTTCACTTACGAGGCAGAGATGGACTTCACTCAGAACACAGGTCTTGCAGGTCTTATGTTCGGTGCTGCAGATCCGACAAAGCCCGGAACCGATTGGTATGCGATCCATATCAATGTCGAGACGAAAACTGTGAGAGCGTTCTATGAAATGGACGTCGGTGGTCCTCTTGACGTTACAGTTCCCCTCTCTGCAACAACAGACGTCAACGGCAAAATTCCGTTGAAGATCACCGTAGATTACGACAGAACGATCAAAATATACGTTGGCAACACCTTCGTTCCGATAATCACCGGAACGTTGGAAAATTACAAAGGAGGTTATTTGGGCTTTATGACACACAGATCTTCTGCTGATTTCAGCAACGTCAAGATCACCGTCGGAGAACCCGTCGATTATCTTGAATATTATAATCTCGCTCCCGTCGCGCTCGGACAGATCCACGGATCTAACGTAAGCGGCTCCGCGAGCGACGGTTATAGCTTCCCGAAGGTTGGAGGAAATTCGATGGCAGTATTCGACGCTTACACGATAGCGATGGAATACGAGGCAGACCTCGAATTTCTGAACGGCAACTCAGCCGCAGGTCTGATGTTTGACGTTGACTCGACCTCTAAGTTTGGTGCGAAGTGGAGTGCAGTCCATATTCAGCCCTCGAGAAACAACACCTTCCGTATCTTCCGTGAGGAAAACTTCGGAAGCCCCGGCGGATTGGAGAGCGGAAACATAGCTTTGCCCGAAGGCACATCAAACTCCAAGATGCATCTTAAGCTCTCTATTGACACGAGTAACGTTCTGAGATTTTACGTTAACGATATGGAGACTCCCCTTTACGAAACCTTGCTGAAAAACTACGACGGCGGTTACGTCGGTCTGATGACAAACGATGCCTCGGTAAAATTCAGCAACGTCTCTCTCAAAGGAGTTAAATTCGCTGATATCACCTCTCTCGAGATCATCGGAGCTAAGCTCAACGAAGAAGTAGTATCCGGCCGTTACGACTATACCGCAACCTTGGACAAGGGCGTGAACGAGGTCTCTATCAAGGTCTCGACCGTCGTTGGCAGCGTTATGGTAAACGGAAAGCTTCTCGCATCGGGTGAGACCTCCGATCCTATTAAGCTCGGTACGGGCACCAATTCCATCCCGATCATAATCAGCGATGTCTACGGAGCTTTCACAAGAGCGGCTTACATTCACATTGAAAAGCCCTTCAATTATGACGATCCCTACGGACAGACCTACCGTCCTCAGCTCCATTATACTCCTCAGCAGTATTGGATCAACGACCCCAACGGTCTCGTTTACAACGCAGAGACAGGTCTGTATCACTTCTACTATCAGTACAATCCCGGCGTCCTCTTCCACGACGGACAGTCGCATTGGGGACACGCGGTTTCCTCCGACCTCGTACATTGGAAGCAGCTGCCTACCGCACTTTATCCCGATAAGGTCGGTTGTATGGCATCCGGCTCCGCAGTCATCGACCGCAACAATACCACAGGATTTTTCGATGACAGCACTCCTCCCGAGTCGAGAATGGTAGCAATATTTACATACTTCACGGGCGGTCCCGAGCCCGGCCCCGGCGGCTCACAGAGACAGGCTCTGGCTTACTCCAAGGACAACGGTCTTACCTGGATCAAGTATGAGGGCAACTCGGTCATCCCCAACGATAACAATATGTACGGCATAGACTTCCGCGATCCTAAGGTCATGTGGATGGAAGAGAGCCAGGAATGGCTTATGATCGTTGCAGGTGGACGCGCACGCATCTTCACCTCCCCCGACCTCATCCATTGGACTCATAACAGCGACCTTGTTTACAAGGACGGCTCCGAGATCCACTCCGAGTGCCCCGATCTCTTCCCGCTGCCCGTTGACGGTGACAAGAACAACATCAAGTGGGTATACTCCGGCGCGGGTAGATTCTACGTGATCGGCGACCTTGTAAAGCAGGGTGGCAAGTACGTATTCAAGGCTGATACCAACGCTATTCAGTGGTACAATTGGGATCAGAACAGCGAGCTTTACGCTACGCAGTCCTTCAGCAACACTCCCGACGGAAGAATGATCCTCCTCAGCTGGCACAGCGAATCCACGGCTGAAGCCCTTAAGCATTACGACAAGAACTGGAACGGTACCGTCTCGATGCCTACCGAGGCAAAGCTTATCACCGTGAACGGCGAGATCCGTATGGTGACCACTCCTGTCGTCGAGATGAACGACCTCAGAGGCGATCTCCTTTACAGCGGAAGCAACGTAGTTGTAAATTCCACGACCAAGAACATCCTCGACGGTGTAAACGGAACTCTCTATGATATCGAAGCAGAATTTGAGCTTGGCAACGCTACCGAGTTCGGATTTAAGCTCAGAGTGGGAGACGGAAGCTGCACTACCGTTAAATACTCGCTTGCAACCAAGATGCTGACTGTCGATAAGACCATATCCGACGTACTCCCTGCAGGCATCAAGAGCATGAAGGTAGAGCCTTTGGCTAATAACCGCATCAAGCTCCGCATTATCGTAGATACCTCTGTCATCGACGTATTCGCAAACGACGGACTCGCTTCCTTCAACACCCTTCACTTCCCGAAGGCAGATGCAAGCAAGATGGAATTCTTCGTTGAGAGCGGATCTGTTACAGTTAAGTCTATGAAGATCTACGAAATGAACTCTATGTGGGAGGGCGCAGAGGCTGAGCTTCCCGCTCCTTACCTCACCGACATTACTCTCCCCGAGGGTATTCCCGAGCTCGACTTTGACGCTACCGTTACCGAGTATACCGTCAACGTTCCCGAGGACGTTGCAGAGATGCGCGTTGGCGTAAACTACGCTGAATCGCTTACAGTATTCTGTGATATAAACGGAAAGAGCGTAGCAGCCTACGGAAACATAAACGTAGAACTTGAAAAGGGCAGAAACGAAGTGCTTATCACAGTTCGCGATACCGAGGGCGCACGCGTTTATACGCTTACAGTCATCAGAGGCGAGGATAACGGCGAAGGCGGCGATAACCCCGGCGACAATCCCGGCGACAATCCCGGCGACAACCCCGGTGACAACCCCGGCGATAACCCCGGTGACAACCCCGGCGATAACCCCGGCGGCAACGACCAGACCGAAAAACCCACCGATAAACCCCCCGACAAGGCAACCGAACCGATCGCGAACGATACGACCCCGACACCCAGCGACACAGCTCCCGTAAAGGATAAGGGCTGCGGCTCGACTATGGGCGGAGCAATTGTTCTGATAACACTGATCGCAGGCGCGGCAGTAATCAAAAAGAAAGACTAAACAATAAAAAACGAAACCCGTGGACAGCAGTGTCCACGGGTTTCTGCATTTCTATTTAATTAAACTTTCGGCTGTTATGTCACTACCCTTTCAGGCATCCCAAACTCTTGTAGAGAATATCGGTTCGATTTCTATCAAAACCCTATAACAACACCACAGGAAGTTCTTTTGGTTCTTTTCTTTCAAGAAAAGAACAAGAAAACCGCGTCCTCTCCAAGCTAACTTCACATTATAAGCATCATCGAAGCGGTGAGGATGACGAGCATCGCGAAGTTAAAGAGCGAGAAAAGGAGAATATACTTGCCGCTCTTACCGGGATTATGCTTGACATACTCGCGGAAAGTAATAAGGCTTGCGAGCGAGGCGATGAGCGTACCTGCTCCGCCGATATTCACGCCGACGAGCAGCTCCGCGTAGTTATTCGTAAACTGCGAGAGCAGGATCGCCGAGGGCACGTTACTGATGCACTGGCAGGAAAGCACGCTGAAAAGCAGAGTGTTCTTCTCAAGCAGGAAGGAGAAAAGCATTCTCACTCCCTCGATGCGCGCCATATTGCCCGCGAATATAAAGAAAAACACAAAGGTCAAAAGGAGCGGATAATCGACCTGCTTGAGCGCCGAGCGATCGACGAAAAGCAGAACGGCGGGAATGACGATAAGTCCTATCCAATAAGGAATTCCGCGGAAGACTATCGCAATCGAGAGAAGGAACAGCGCAAGATAAAGCACGGTCCGCTTTGGCTCAAGCTTGATCTCCTCGCCCATAAACTCAAGCGCGTCAGCCTTGACGAAGATCACACAGCAGAGCGTGATCAGCGCGATCGAGATGATAAAGGGCGGTGCCATTATCGCCATAAACTCGCCCGTGGGGATGTTGAACTTGGTGTAGAGATAGAGGTTCTGCGGATTTCCGAACGGCGTGAGCATTCCTCCGAGGTTTGCTGCGATATTCTGCATTATAAAAGTGAATGCCATATATTTCTGCTTGCCCGTCGATGACAGCACAAAATATCCGAGCGGCAAAAAGGTCAGAAGCGCCATATCGTTGGCGATCAGCATCGAGCCGATAAAGGTTATGTAAACGAGCGCGAGCACACACATACGCGCGTTTTTGAAAAGACGCACGATCTGCTGGGCAAGCATATAGAAAAATCTGATGTTCTTGAGTGCGCAAACGACCGCAAGCACGCAGAAAAGGCAGGTCAGAGTCTTGAGATCAAAATAGGAAAGATACTCCGCGTCTGGCGGCACGATTATGCTCGTTATCGCCGCAAGCGCGAGCGCGATGACCATTACGGCATTCTTGCCGATAAAAGCACTGATGTGGGATATTATATCATGCAGATCGAACTTGCCCGAGTGGCCAAACGATCTTCTGCCGAGATGCGCACCGTTCATTTATTTTCCTCCGCCGAAAATTTTCACAACCCGTATATTGTAACTCTCGCGGAAGATTTTGTCAAGAGCTTTTTAGAATTTTTTTAAATTAGTTTGTGGTGTTAGCTTTGGGCAGGGTTTTCTTGTTCTTTTCTTGAAAGAAAAGAACCAAAAGAACTTCCTGTGGGGGTTAAAATAGGGTTTGTACGTAACTCGAACCAATATTCCCTAAGGTACTTTGGGCTATTGTAAGCCAAAGCGACATCACAGACGGTAGTTTTGCGCAAATGCGAGGTGGAAACACGCGGACAGCTCGCTACCGCGTGTTTCTTTGATTTTAAATTATGAAGAGCGACATCTAAATCTTTGTTTGGTCTGTCAATCAAACGAAAAAATTTTATATCTGCCGGTAGGGCGGGGGTTTACTCCCGCCGATGTCGTTACGGTTACAAAATGCACTTCCGTCTGTTATCTAAACAATAAATCTATATCAATTCTGTAGGGACCGACGTCCTCGGCGGTCCAAGGTCGCAACGATTATAAAATACACATCCGTCTGTTATCTATAACAAAACAACCAACGTAAAAGATATATATTATTTTTGCTTTTGGACCGCCGAGAACGCCCGGTCCCTACAAGCGAGATAGAACACATTTACGCCGACGGCAACACAAATGAAAAATAGAAAATAAATTTTTTCTTCACGTATTGATATTTGAATTTTTTTGTGTTATAATAAAATTGCTACACAAATTGTATATTATGCAAAGTCGAATTTTATGCTAAAGGGGGTACTATACCCTTTTTACACCTACATATGAAAATGTGAAAAAATGCAGATTTCATTTATGTGGGTGTAATATTTCCTTTGCATAATTTGTGTAGCAACAGCGAGGTCTGCGTTTTTCGTGCGCAGCTTCGGTTGCGCACTTTTTATTTTTAAGGAGAGATCATTATGGAAGAAAAAATCACAAAGATCAACGCGCCCGAAAACTCCCGCGCGCTTCTGTTTGCGCTTATGGAAAAGCACCGTTTACTTGAGGCGTGTCTCGACGACAAGGGCAAGGAGCTTCTCAAGGAATACGACAAGGCTTTTGAGGACTTTTTCTGGACGGTGTGCGATGCGGCGTACGCCGACGGCAGATCAAAATAAAACAAAACGGGCAGAGAATTTAAAAATTCCCTGCCCGTCTATATTTGGTTCAATTATCCCAAACGAGCGTGCCGTTCTCCTCGCGTATGGCGATAAATACGGGGGTTTCCTTGCGTCCGTCGCCTGCGTTGTTGGGCGAATGGATCGAGAGATACATCTGCCCCGTGATCGAATAGAAGATCATTCCGTGACCGCCGTCGTACTCGCCCGTCATCGACTTGGAGTAAAGCAGCTTATCGTCCTGCGACCACTTTCCGTCCACCTTGCCGTTATCCGAACGCGCGATGCCCACGCAGTAGCCCTCGTCCGAGAAGTTCGACCAGATCATAATGAGCTCGCCGTTCTCGCACTTATACATCCAGCATCCATCGGTAACCTGACGGTCAGTCCAGGAAGGATCGTCCGCACGGAAGAGCTCGATCGGCTCGGAGATAAACTTCGAGAGGTCGTCCGACATCTTTGCCGCCGCCATTCTGCCTATTCCGTCGGGAGTGCTGGTCCATTCGTGAACGAAGATCATCCAGGGAGTGCCTTCCTCGTCGACGTAGAGCGTGCCGTCGATAGCATCCCAATCCGACGGCGTTACGTGACCGTCCGAGATCTCAACGAAAGGTCCTTCGGGTCTGTCCGCGCGAAGCACGGTGCAGCCTCTGTGTCCGTTCTTTGACGACTTGTAGGTCGTGAACATATAGAACGCGCCGTTGTATTTATGCACCTCGGGTGCCCAATAGCAGTCAGTCGCGTCCTCGGGTACTGTGACCACTCTGCCAAGCGACTTCCACTCACCTGCGAGGTCACCCGACGTGTTCTTATAGCAAACCCAACCTGTGCCGTACGCGTAATAAACTCCGTCCTCAAGCAATATGCAGGGGTCGCGAAGCTGCGGTATCTGTGAAACTATCATTCTGTCCTCCTTGATCTCGCCGCGGATCTCCTCGGGCACTTTGCCGCTATCCGAGATCTCGCTGCCTATTTGTTCTACAAGCTTATTCATCGTGATCACGTTATAATATGCGATCACTATATCAATTCCGCCGTCAGCGTTGACGAACGTGAAAAGATATTCATCCTGCGCGAGCGTTGAAAATATCTGCTCGCTTGCCTCTCGCGAGGTCTTGCCCATAAGTATTTCGTACTCTTCCCTCTCGGTACTGTCATCGCGCATACTTATGATCGCGCCCGTGTTCTTGCCTATCCAATCGATCATCTTTCTGACTGCCGCAAGCTCGTACTCGTTTGCGTCCTTCGGGTAAACGAAGGAAAACTCTGAGAGCGCGACACCTGCGATATCGACGTCGGGCGCGGTATAGTCGGTGTATTTTCCGATATTTTCTTTTTTCTCGGGAAGATAGACCACGCTGTCGCCTATGAGCTTGACTCGGCTCAGGAAGTAATCTACCGCCTCACCGAGCCTTTCGGACGAGTGGGAATTTATAACTATACTGCCATCGATGACCGAGACGGTATAGTCAAGATAGGTCTCAAGGCTCTCGCGCGACTTTTCGGACGCGTCCTTGCCCGTCATTCCGACAAGTATCTCTATCTTGCCGTCGTCCGCGTAGCTCTTGTCCGAGCGGAGCATCGTGTAATATCCGATGTGATCATACGCCTTTGGGTCGGTATCCATCAGCTTACCGTAGATAAGGTTTGCTCCGTCGAAGCATCCGTCAGCGTAAAGCACTCTCAAACCTGCCTCGGTCGAGAGCAGCACCGCATCCTCGGGGATCTCTACGGACTCTTCGGGCTCGGTCGGCTTCTCGCTCACTTTATCGGTCGGCGCATCGGTAGATGCCTCTCCGCCCTTGTCGCAACCGATCAAAAGAAGAGGGATCAGAAGTAATATTAAAATAATAATGCTCTTTTTCATTACTGCCTCCAAGGAAATTTACTGCGATAATTCCTTAGGATTCCAGCGTTCTTCCTCGGGTATCCAGGTGTCGAAATCGGTGAATGTCATATTGAGGTCGCCTGCGATATAGTTGGCAATTCCCTCGCCGAAAAATCTCTGATTAAAGCCGATAAACTGCGTTCCACCGCCGTTTCCGTCGTTGTAATGCGAATCACACACGGGCCAGAAAACGATGGTCGGGTGAACGTAATCGTAGACCACGCCCGCGTTCGTGTCGCCGTAGCCGTGGTGCGCGAGCTGAAGGATATCGGCCTTGAGGCTATCGGTATAATTTCGCGCGATCTTGGGGTTGGGGATAGTATCCGAGTCTCCCATAAAGAGTGCTCTCTTGCCCATATAGTCGACCATAGCGACGTTGCAGAGCTCGTTGAGGTCGGTGATGGTGACCTTGACAGGCAGAACGAGATCGGGGCTTGAGTAGATAGTGAGCGTGAGGTCGCGAACGTAGATCTTCTGACCCGGGTGCGCCTTCACGATCTGCTCGGGAGTCCATTTTTTAAGCGCGCTGTCAAGCCAGCCGACGATTTCCTTGCAATTTGCACTCTTTACGTGCTCGTCCGCGGGAACGTTGATGATCATTTTTTCAATGGTCATCGTTTTTCTGCACTCTGTCCTCTTTGCCATATCGCAGTACGCGCCCATATGGTCCTCGTGAGGATGGGTTATGTACCACGCGGCGATGCGGATGTTCTTGGGGTCGGTCGCCATCTGTTGCAGAGTCTTTGTCAGCCAATCTGCAGAAGAGACGGTCGAGCCGTTGTAATATCCACCGTCGATGATGAAGAACGAGCCGTCCGAAAGCTCGTAAACGTAGCCCATTCCGCCGGGCCAGCCGGTCTCGGCGATCGCGACCACGGTCAGCGAGTTAAGTCCGAGCTCCTCGTACTCGTTCTCGCTCTCAAGACCCGGAAGCGAGAAGAGAGATCTGTCGTCGACCACTACTCTGACCTCTTTGTCAGCGGCGAGATAAAACGCGTTGACTATCTGGCTCTGTGTCGCGAATGTCGCGTAGAAATTATTTCCTATCACGTTGCTCGTGTAGTAAGAAAATCCTGCTTTGTAAAGGCTGTAAAGGTAATCCGAATAGTCTTGCAGGGTCGCACTCTTCGCGACGTGCATATAGCTCTCGTCACCCATGTCGACATAAAGACTGTTGAACGCTCTGTCGCCGATCTTGCTCGGAAGAGCTGCGACAGCCGCGAGCTTTTCTTCGTCAAAATCGATGTCGGTTATGGCGACATCCTCGCCCTTTTGGAGTATCTGGTCGAGTATCTCGTTCTGAATTCCGCTGTCGGTGATCTCCTCGGTCGGTCTCTCCGTGGGATCGGTCTTACCATCGGTCGCCGCGACGCTCTCGGAATTGTTCTCGTTGCCGCCCTCGCCCTCGTTCTTCGAGCAGGAAGTGAGCGCGAGAAGTGTGATAAAGAGAGCGAGAACGAGCGATAAAATTCTGTAAAGCTTCATATCAGTTGCCCTCCTTTTTCTTGATCATCAGCGCACTTCCGAGCATAGCCGCAAGCACGACGGTGATACCGCCAATGCTCGAAGAGCATCCGCCGCCCGCCTGCGAGTCGGTGGATTCGGGCTCGGTGGGCACAGGCGTCGTTGCCTCCGGCTCGACCGCTTCGTTGTTCTCGAGAGCAGGGATAATCAGCGACTCTTCGTCTGTCTCTGCCTTGTTCTCGGCAAAGAGCTTTTTGCAATCGGCACATTCGTAATGCGCCATCATTCCCGCAACTCCGGGCTTCGCCTCAACCTTTTCTATAAGCGCGCCGAAATTGTGTCCCGCGACTCTCGTCAGCGCGAATTTGGTGGTCTTCTGACCGTTTTCGTCAAAGTAATTGTTACACTCGGAGCAAATATAATGCGCATTCATTCCGTCCTCCGAGCAGGTCGCGCGCGTCATGGCGATCAGCTCGCCAAGCTTGTGCGCGTAGTCACCTACAAGCTCTTCTTTATCAAGCTCGTTTCCGTCCGCGTCGTAGCAAGAAAGGCAGGCGGTGCAAAGATAATGCTCGCGCGCGCCCTTCTCGTCACAGCTACCGAGAGTTCCCTCGACCTTCTGATAAGCCACCGTGATCTTGCCCGTATTCTCGCATCCGACCGTAGTCACGTTGTACGCAACGCAGGGCAAAAGACCGTCCGAGCAGTTGCTGATGTTGAGCGCACCGCTGTTCTTGCAGTTCTCAAGCGTGGTGGTTCCACCGACCGATCCTGCGATACCCGCCGCGATGTATCTTCCCGCATCAGCCTGAATATCGATATTCGCCGCGTTGGTGCAGTTTATAAAGGTAGACTCTGTCGCCTTGCCCGCGATACCGCCGACGTATCCCGTGATGAAAGCTCCGCCGTCGTTCAGTCCTGGGGTAACGCCCTTCTCGATAAGTATGCTTCCCTCGTTTGAGCAGTCGACGAAGCGCGTCGAGCTCGCATTCGCGACGATACCGCCCACGACCTCGATCTTAGAGTCGATCGCGCTGCTTCCCTTGACCGTGATGCTGCCCGTGTACTTTACGTTGGTCAGCACCGATCCTGCGCCTGTGTAGTAGATAACGCCTGCAAATCTCTTGTATCTGTGGCTGAAGCACATTTCCATATCAACGTCACAGGTCACGTTCGTCAGCGTGATCTTTCCGCAGACGTTTCCGTTACCCGAAGTGATCGGAGACTTCAAAAAAGGTTCCTTATCCCACACGATCTTGCCTGCGAGCGTCACGTTCTGAAGAGTGAAATTATCCACTCTGACAAAAAGGCTCTTTGACTGCGTAATAGTCTTGCCGTTTCCGTCGATGATCACGTTTGATATCGGCTCAGGATTCCATCCCGAGCCTACCGTCGCATCTACCGTGATGTCCTTGGTGAGATAGTATTTGTTGGGGGATGCCTCGCTTCCGCTTGTGATCTTAGCGAAATCCGCGCCCGACTCTATCGGTGTCCAGCCCGAAAAATCCTCTGCCGCGCTTGTCGGCATCATCGCAAATGAGCCTATGGCGAGCATAAGCAAAATAAGCATTGTTGCGATCAGCTTTTTCATATCTCTCTCCTTATTTATTAGTCTGTGTAATGTATTCTTCGGGAATGGCGGGCGTGTTGAAGGTCACATTGTACGCCGCCGTGTCGAGCACAGTCTTTACCTCGTCGCTGACGTTCACCTTGTACGCGATCTCCCTCGGGTCAAGCTCGAGCATCGTCGCGATTATCGTCGCCGCCGCAACGTAGCTGCCGATCGCGGACGGATGAGTCTTGTCGGGATCGTAAAGCTCGGTCTCGGGCGAGCTTTCAATAACCTCGCCAAACGCAAGGCCAACGTGCGCCACCTTGACTCCAAGCTCCTTGCCGATCGCGCTGTATGCCGCGTCAAGTCGCCACTTCATATCCTCAACGCTCCAACCCTCAGCCTCAAGATCGGCACTTCCCTCTTTTCTCGCCCAGGTCGAGTAGAGTATCGGCTCAGCTCCGATCGCGCGGATCTTCTCGCAAAGCTCGCGAGTCGCATTATAGAAGCGAGCTCTGCCGCTGTCAAGCGCAGGTCGCTTGCTCTGCTCCTGCAGAACTACGAAATCATACTTGCCCGCGTTCTTCTCGTCAAGCGCCTCGGCCACCTTCTTGCCGTGCTCGTCAGAGGGGTCAGCAAACTTTTCAAGCGTGTATCCGCCGCTCGTGATCGAGCTGACGGTCACCTTGTATCCCGCCTTCGAGGCAAGTCCGCGGAAGATGGTCCAGAGGCTGTTGTAATATGTGTAGCTGTTTCCTATGAAAAGCACGCTCAGCTCGGGGCGCGTGTCTGCGTTTGCCGTCGATTTCTCGGTCTTCTTTTCGGTTGGCGCATCGGTCTGCGCCTCGCTCGGTGCGTCGGTCGGCGTGTCCTCTCCCGAATTGCAGGAGACAACCCCGAATGCCACCGAGGATATCATAAGCATAGCTAATATAAATGATAAAATTCTTTTCATAGGATCACCTCTTAAAGTTTCTGATTTTATTATAACACGCGCACCGCGATAAGTCAAGGAGCTTTTTACCATGCAAAAATATCGCTCTACAAATTTTTTTATTCTCTTGAAAAGCGCAAAATTATATGCTATAATAAAACCGTGCAGAGCCCTGCTCTCATTTACTTAACATTACCGAAAGGAAGACCGCTATGTTTAACAACAATTGCCACTTCTCTCTTACAGATCAGACGCTTACCATTGGTAACTCTCTGTTCTCAAAGGATTTTTCTTCTATAGTATCGGCGACCGAGTCGCTCGTCGCCCCCAAGAGCCGCAGTATTCCCTACAACCGCGTGAGTGCTACGCGCGAGGACGGAAGGAAGGTCACGTTTGACGTTTGGGATGACATCCCGCTCGTCCGCATCGGCGACGACAGCGAGGACGTGCTCTTCAGACTCAAAGGCGAGCACTGGACGGTGCGCGCGATAAAGCTCAACGCATTCACCGACGACGTTGACACTCTTGCGGAGGACGTGCAGTACAACTATTTCTATCAGGGCTTCCAAAAGTCTATCGTTGGCGACATATTCTTCTTCGAGGATCCCGAGACTGATGACGCGATGGTCGTCATCTCCGAGACTCCCGACTGGACTCGCGGCGAGCTGAGCATTCCTCAGCGCAAGGATTGCTCGGTAATTCTTAAAAACAAGGGTTATCCCGTGATCATCGGCTACTGCAAGAGAGGCGAATGCGAAGCTCTCTGCCGCAGCTACTTCAGGCACGTAAACAACTGCCCCGAGCTCGTGACGATGTCTAACACCTGGGGCGACTGCAACAGCCGCGACCGCGTTTGTGAGGCGTTCATCGACAAGGAGATCGACGCGGCAAAAGAGATCGGCGTTGATATCGTTCAGATAGACGACGGCTGGCAGGTAGCGGGAACGGTATATCAGAGGACCTGGGACGACGACGGTCTGCTCTTTGACGAGCACGCGTGGGATCACAACGTGGAGCGTTTCCCGAACGGCATTATGCCGCTCACCGACAAGGCAAAGCGCCTCGGCGTAAAGGTTGGTCTGTGGTTCGTACCCGCAAGCCGCCGCTGCTTCGAGCGACTTGAAGCCGACAAGGAAGTCATCACCCGTTGCTACAACGAATACGGCGCGCGCTTCTTCAAGCTTGATATGTATCAGGCGGTAAGCAAGGAGCACACCGATAAATTCGTTGAGCTTCTTGAGCACATCCACTCGCTCGGCGACGACGTCAGCGTGCAGATGGACGTAACGCGCCACGACAGACTCAACTATCTTTGCGGCAACGAATACGGAACTATTTTCGTTGAGAACAGATACACCAAGACCGCGAACTCCTTCCCGCACAGAGTTCTGCGCAACCTCTGGACCATCTCGAAGTATCAGCCCTCCAACCGTTTCCAGTTTGAGCTGATCAACCCCGACCTCAACAAAGAGTCCTACCGCGAGGGTGATCCCTTTGCACCCGCAAATTACGATATGGACTACCTCTTTGCAAGCGTAATGCTCTCTAATCCGCTCTTCTGGATGGAGATGCAGTTCCTCTCGGACGAGAGAAGAGCTCAGCTCATTCCGCTTATGAACGTGTGGAAGGAGCACAGACACGCGCTCGCAAAGGCTGACGTAATGCCGATCGGCGAGATCCCCTCGGGCAGAAGCAATACGGGATTCTATATCTCAGTCGACGGCAAGCCCGAATATCTCCTGCTCTTCCGCGAGGCGACCGACCGCGCAGTTGCGACCTTCACGCTCCCCGTTGAGAGTGCTACGGCAGAGGTCCTCTACTCCAACGCAGACGCACAGGTCAAGATCGAGAACGGCGTTGCTACGGCGGAATTTTCAAAGCCCAGAGCATATGCGTTCATCAAGCTGAACTGAAATTATGGTCATAAAAAACAAAACTCACAGATTGACTCTGGCAGGCTTTTTTGTCGCACTCGGCATTATACTTCCGTTTGCGCTCGGTCACGGAATGGGAGTTCCCGGAACGCTGCTTCTGCCTATGCACCTGCCCGTCCTGCTGTGCGGATTTCTCTGCGGCCCGACGTACGGACTTCTGTGCGGAATGATCCTTCCGA
>JAFTKL010000068.1 GCA_017453285.1 Clostridia bacterium
CTCCCCAAGCTTTATAATCAGTGGGTAAACGTCGTTCGCTGGGAAAAGACCACCCGTCCTTTCCTCCGCACGTCCGAATTCTTGTGGCAGGAGGGTCACACCATGCACGAGAATGAGGAGGACGCAAGAGAAGAGACTCTTCGTATGCTCAAGTGCTACGAGGACTTCTATCGCGAGACTCTCGCTATCCCCGCTATCACGGGTAAGAAGACCGAGAAGGAAAAGTTTGCGGGCGCTATGGAGACCTACACCATCGAGCCTATGATGCACAACGGCGTGGCTCTTCAGGGCGGTACCTCGCATTACTTCGGCGACGGATTTGCAAAGGCATTCGACATCACCTACACCGACAGAGAGAACAAGGTATGCTACCCCCATCAGACGTCCTGGGGCGTATCTACCCGTATGATCGGCGCGATCATTATGACTCACGGCGACGACAACGGACTTATCCTGCCTCCTAAGGTAGCTCCTATTCAGGTCGCTATCATCCCCGTGGCTCAGCATAAGGAGGGCGTACTTGAGAAGGCGGCAGAGGTTCGCGACAGACTTGCGGCTAAGTGGAGAGTTAAGCTCGACGACAGCGATCAGTCTACAGGTTGGAAGTACAGCCAGTACGAGATGAAGGGCGTTCCGCTCAGACTCGAGCTCGGTCCGCGCGACATCGAGAACAACTCCTGCGTGCTTGTCAGCCGCGTTACAAGACAGAAGACATTCGTATCTCTCGACAATCTTGAGGAGGAGATCGAGAAGGCACTTGCGGCAGTTCACAACGAGCTCTACGAGAGAGCAGAGAAGAACCTCAGCGAGAAGATGAGTGTTGCTCACAACCACGAGGAATTCCTCGACATCGCAGAAAATCACCCCGGTTTTATCAAGGCTATGTGGTGTGGCGACTCTGCTTGTGAGGATCAGCTCAAGGATGAGACGGGCGGCGTTAAGTCGCGTTGCATCCCCTTCGTTGAGGAGCATATCGCAGATACCTGTGCTTGCTGCGGAAAGCCGGCGAAGCATATGGTCGTATGGGGCAGACAATATTGATTTGAATTAAAAATGGGCTGCCATAACAGCCCATTTTTGATATTATTTTATAAAGGAGGATAGAATATGAAAATGTTCGGAATGTCGCTTGGCGACAGACTAAAGCACGTCGATCCGATACTTTTTTCCTGCACGGCTATCCTCTCGCTTATCAGTATAATCACGATCTACGGCGCGGTAGACAACTTCGGTAAAAGCAAGCTCGAGATGCAGATCGCTATGACGATCGTCGGAAGTATTGCGCTGTTTATTATCGCTAACGTAGACTACAGATTTTTCGTCGATAGGTTTGCTATCGTAATGTTTTTAGCATCGGTATTTTTGCTCGCGCTGACTCTGCTTTTCGGTACGACGGGAGAGAATATCGAGACCGCGAATCGAAGCTGGATCCGAATACCGATAGTCAATGTCGCAATTCAGCCGTCAGAGTTTGTAAAGATAGCCTTCGTCTGTACCTTCGCAAAGCACATCGAGCTTGTCAAAAAGGAGCTGAACCGACCGAAGAGCCTGCTTTTCCTCGCTCTGCACGCGCTTGTGATAGTCGGACTCATTCTGCTCTCAGGCGACCTCGGTGTTGCGCTCGTGTATTTTTGCATAATCGTCGTAATGCTCTTCTGCGCAGGGCTCTCGGGGTGGTATTTCGTCGGTGCGACCGCTCTTTTGCTTGTCGCGTTCCCGTTTTTGTGGGAGCTTTTGCGAGTCGACCAGCAGAACCGCGTGATCTTCGGCTTTCAGCCCGAGCTTGACCCAAACGGCGTCGGAATGCAGGCGCTGATGAGCCGCGACGCGATCGCGAACGGCGGAATGTGGGGTAGAGGACTCCACGGCGGCGGTATATACGAGGATCTGCCTGCGTCGCACACCGACTTTATCTTCTCGACCGTGTGTGAAAAGTTCGGATTTTTCGGTGGAATGCTCGTCGTGCTCACGCTCGTCGTTCTCGCACTCAGGCTTATTTGGATCGCGTATAGCTCGCGCGACTTCGTCGGAAAGCTGATATGCAGCGGAATCGCGGCGATGATAATTTTCCAGACGGCAGAAAATCTTTGGATGTGCCTCGGTCTCGTTCCCGTAATTGGAATAACGCTTCCGTTTATGAGCGCGGGCGGCTCGTCGGTCTTTGCGATATATTTTCTGATCGGACTCGCGCACAGCGTTTACGGTCACGAAAAACGCTTTTTCTTTAAGAGAAAACAGTGAATATTATTCAACCGTAACCGATTTTGCAAGATTTCGGGGCTTGTCGACGTCAAGCCCCTTTTTTGTTGCTGTGAAATAGGCAAGGAGCTGAATCGCGGTAGCTGTCACCACGGGGAGCAGATGCTCGGGTGCATCGGGGAGGATTATCTTCTCGCACTCGGGCAGCTCGTGCTCACGGGAGATTCGATCGGTGCAGATGACCGTGACCTTGGCACCGCGCGAGATGACCTCGTGGACGGCGAGCAGGGACTTCTCAACGAGAGATGAGTCGGTGATCAGCGCGACTATCGGTGTTCCGTCACTCACAAGCGAGATAGTTCCGTGCTTGAGCTCGCCCGACGGATAGGCTTCGCTGTGGATATATGAGATCTCCTTGAGCTTGAGAGACGCCTCAAGTGCGAGATAATAGTCGATGCCTCTGCCGATGTAAAACAGATGCTCGGCAGAATAGATCTTATCTGTCACGCGCACGATCTCCTTCTCCTTCGCAAGTACCTCGTCGACAAGTCTCGGAAGATCGGATAAAAGCGAGCCGAAAAGTGCCTTCGCACTCTCTTCGTCGGTCCTGCCGCGGATGAGAGAGAGGCTGATCGCGAGAGCAGAGAGAATGGCGCATTGTAAACTGTATGCCTTTGTGCTTGCAACCGAGATCTCGGGTCCTGCGAGCGTGTAGATCACCTCATCAGCCTCACGTGCGAGCGTTGAGCCGAATACGTTAACGATCGCGAGCGTGGGAATGCCGAGCTCCTTCGCGCGCCGCAGAGCCGCTACCGTGTCGGCAGTCTCGCCCGATTGAGAGAGCAGAAGTGTGAGCGAGCCCCCGTCAAATATCTGCTCGCCGTAGCGGAACTCGCTCGCGATCTCGACGCTGACAGGAATTCGCGCGAGCTTCTCGATCATATGCTTGCCGATAAGGCACGCGTGCATCGCCGTTCCGCAGGCGACCATTTTGATTGAGCGTGCCTCGCGCAAAAGCCTCTCTGCACCCTCGAAATACGGTAGTCCGTCACGGTTGATATGCTCAAGCGTACGCCTGAGTGCCATCGGCTCTTCGTGTATCTCCTTGATCATAAAGTGCGCGTATCCGCCCTTCTGTGCTTGCTCGGGCGACCATTTTATCTCCTCGAACTTCTGCTCGATCCGTGTATACGGCGCGCTAAAGAAGCTTATGCCATCGCCGCGTAGCTCAGCCACGACACCCTCGTCGAGCCGACAGCAAATATTCGTATGCGGAAGTATGGCAGGTACGTCGGACGCAAGAAAGCAACCGTTCTCGCTCTGCCCGACGATCAGCGGGCTGTCGCGCCGCACGGCATAGATGCACTCGGGTCTGTCCTTGAAGATCACTCCGAACGCGAACGAGCCCGAAAGCATCTTCGTAGCTTTGAAGATCGCTTCCACGGGATCTTTGCACTCGGAGTAGCAGAGGTCGATCAGATACGCAGCGCGCTCGGTGTCGGTGTCAGAGATAAAACTAACTCCACGCTCGACAAGCTCGCGCGCTATACTTGCGTGGTTTTCGATAATTCCGTTGTGCACCAATGTCAGCGCGGGCGTGACGTGCGGATGCGAATTTATATCCGACGGCTCACCGTGAGTCGCCCAACGTGTGTGTCCGATACCGCAGAAGCTGATGGGCGGCGATAGCTCTTCGAGTTTTTCTCTCAGCACCGCGAGCTTGCCCTTTGACTTTACCGTATCTATGCCGTCGCCATAAGCTAAAGAGACTCCCGCCGAGTCGTAGCCTCTGTATTCGAGCGCGTCAAGCCCCTCGAGCAGAAAGGGTAGACAGCTTTTGTTTCCAACGTAACCAATGATCCCACACATAAAAAATCTCCTTATAGAATAATAATCGCATACTAATAAGTAATATATGCGTTTATTATTCCACAGGAGATATTAAATATTCAGAAAATCAGTTTGCAATTACGTCAAAGCAATCCACGCTGAAGCGCACGGGCAGAGGTTTGCCCGAGCTCGTGTAGACGACTTGCCGTATCAGTATCTCGTTTGTCTTTGTATTGAGACGGACGCGAACGCTCGGCGTGCCCTTCTCGACCTCGCACGCAAACATCCGCTCGATAAAGGAGAAGGGGATGAGGCAGGAGATATTCTCTCCATTCTCGCCGTCGAGAAGCTGAATTTTCGCCACACCCTCAAGGCGAACCTTGTCGCCGTCCACGTATGCGTAATTTGCACCGTTCTCAAAGCGGATGGAGCTTCCGTCGTGTGCTGTGAGCTTGAGAGTTGTCTCACTTCCGCTGACGATGATTTCCGCATAGCGCGCTATCGGCACGATATCAAGATAAAGTACGTCGTCCTTCATCGCGCTTTTGTATTTTATCACGCTTTCGTCCTCACCAAGCGTGAGCTTGAAATCCTCGGTCGAGGGCGCACTCGCGAGCTCTCTGTAGAGAAATACCGACAGAAGCGCTATGACGGCGAGCGCGAGCAGGATCGTCAGCGCGACGAAAAGCACCGTGAATTTATTCTTTTTTGCGTATCTCTTGGCTTGTGCGAGATCCGAATTGTCGTAGTGAGGCAACTCACCGCGATCATTCTCACCGCGCGTGGCGGCGAGCATCTTCAGCTCGTCTTCCGAAAGCGTATCCGCCGAGCGTTTGCCGTCGCGCGTCTCGGGGAAGGTGTCGAAGAGCTGTTTTTTCTTTGATTTCTTGCTCATATAGGCTCCGTTCGTGCTTACGGCTTGTTTTCAATAATGATAAAGAAAGGCGAGGTCGGGGAGTTGAGGATGTTTATTCTCGTTGCGCAGAGCTTGTAGCGCGAAAGGGTAGAGAGATATTCGCAGATCTCCTTGCCCTCAGCGTCACCCTCCGCGTGACCGGGGTAGACAGCAACGAGGATGATGGCATCCTTGTCCATCAGGTCGATAGCCGCCTCGATCGCAGGGAGCGTGGTGGTCCTCATTGTCGTGACCTTCTTGTCGCTTCCGGGCAGGTAGCCGAGATTGAACATTCCCGCCTTTATCGGCACGTCGACGTACTTTTTTACGTTGTGGTGAGAGTCGAGGATCAGTGTGTAATTATCCGGACACTGTACCGCCTTAAGATGCTCCGAAGTCGATGCAAGTGCCTGCTCCTGAACGTCGAACGCGAAAACGTGGCCGCTCTCGCCGACAGTTTTGGAAAGAAATTCGGTGTCGTGACCGTTTCCCATAGTGAAGTCAACGGCAATATCTCCCTCGTGGAGATGCGTAAGTATAAAATGCTTCTGAAGGTCAAGCAGATCTATCATAATTTTTTCCGTCCTTGTCTTTAGTAATTACTGTTCGTTGCGCAGACTTTTTTTCTTCTGCGGCGGGTTGTGCAGATCCGAGCGCAAAAATCTCATCGCTCTCTCGACTGCATCCTTCGAGTCGTACCACGGCTCTTCGTCGTAGCGGTAGTCGAACTTCTTGCAGAACCAGCTTACGTCCTCGTTCAGCTTTTCTGCGTACGCGTTGACGATGCCCGAAACGGCTTTGTCGAATTCGGCAAACTGCTTTTTGCCGAGTCGCTTTGATGCATACTCCAAAAATCTGCGGTAGTGGGGAAGGCAGAAATATGGTTGAGCGCGAAGCTTTGGTGCGAATTCCTCGTCGGTATCCCAAAGAATGACCGCGGTCTCTATCATGTGCGCAAAGTTGAACTCGATGCGGCGGCAGACGTAGCAGCTATCCTCAAGCAGAGTGATGCGCTTGATCGGCTTCTCCCCGGGCTTTGAGAAAGCCCCGCTCTTTATATCCTCACGCAACTCTGCGATGTGACTTTCAAGCGTGAGTGCCATACCGAGTCTGTTCTTGCGCGTAAACATCATATCGTAATGCGTGCGGCAGAAGCCTTCCTTGTTGGTCTGTATGCGCACGTCGGGTTCCATCATAGACGCTCCGAGAATGATGTCGAGCTGATCGTCCTCAAGCTTGTTGTAAAGCGCGCAGAAAGGGCAGCCACAGCTCTTGTCGGCGGCAGAAGCCTCAAAGGCTTCGTTGACGGGTATTGTATAAATATTATCCATTATTTTGTCTCTCCGTGTTATTTGTACTTGAAAAAGCTCGGAATTTGTGATAAAATATAAGCATATAATGCTTGGAGGTCGAATGTGAATATAACAGAGAATTATATAGGCGGCTACCCTTACGTTAAAATAGAGGGTGTCAGCCATCTTGATATAGGAAAGATCTTCGATTGCGGTCAGTGCTTCCGCTTTGACGCGGTAGAGGAGAGTGCGCACGAAAAGGAATTTTCGGGAGTTGCCTTCTCTCGTTTCGTGTCCTTTGCGCAGGACGGCGACCTGCTTTATATCTACGGCAGTACGCGTGAGGACTTTGAGTCTGTATGGAGCGCGTATCTCGGACTTGAGCTTGACTACGCAGAGGTAGCAAGCGACGTCCTTTGCCACTATGAGAGCGAGACGCTCAGCGCCGCAGTTGAGTACGGGCGCGGTATCAGAATACTCGCGCAGGATCCGTTTGAGTGTATTATTTCGTTTATAATCTCGCAGAATAACAACATTCCGCGAATAAAGAAGATAATCGAGTCGCTCTGCGCTTCTGTCGGAAAGCCGATAGAGCTTTGCGATGAAGCTAAGAAGCATCTCTCGGGCAGATCCTCGCTTTGCGCTTTCCCTGATGCCGAAGCGATATATGCGCTTGGTGAGAGCGGACTTTTCGAGCTCAAGACCGGATTTCGCGCAAAATACATATACGACGCGGTCTCAAAAGTCAGAAGCGGTGAGCTTTCGATCGAGAGCATCCTTGCCGAGAGCGACACCGAGGTGGCGATCGCACGGTTGTGCGAGGTAAAGGGAATAGGGCGCAAGGTCGCATCCTGTGCGCTTCTCTTCGGATTTAAAAAGTACGACGCGTTCCCGATAGACGTGTGGATGAAGCGCGTTGCCGAGAAATATTTTCCCGAGCTCGAAGAATTCTCAGCTCAGACCTTCGGTAGCTACGCGGGAATTGCGCAGCAGTATCTTTTCTACTATGAAAGATGGAACAATAATGCCATTAACGGTTGAGTTAATGGCATTGTTTTTTGGTTTCTCAGAAATTGTCGCTCTGATCTTCGGGGATGACTTCCTTGAACGCAACGATAGCGCATTCGATCATATCGTCGCTCGGCTCAAGTACGGTGACTCTCTGCAGCCAAAGACCCGGAGCGGAGATGATGCGCGTGAAGGCATTCTCATGTCTGCCTGCGAACTTGATAAGCTCGTAGCCTATTCCCATCGTGATGGGGAGAAGGAGAAGCTTGATCACTGCGCGGATAGCAACGTGGGGAAGATGACCGATGGTCAGATAGAATATCGGGTCGATAAAGAAGGAAACGAACATTCCGACGAGAAGCATAAGCACGAGGAATGACGTTCCGCATCTGGGGTGGAAGCGTCTCTGCTTGCGTACGTTCTCAACCGTCAGTTCAAGTCCGCTCTCATAGCAGAAAATAGTCTTGTGCTCAGCACCGTGATACTGGAATGTGCGCTTGATGTCCTTCATAAGCGTTACGAGTGCCATGTATCCAACGAGTACCGCGATCTTGAGGATGCCCTCAAAGAAGGACTTGATGAGCGAGTCGACCGCGAGATTGTCGGTGACGAGGAAGGGCATAAGCTTGGTCAGCCAATCGTATACGAACGTGGGGAGCATAATGAAGAGTCCGATCGAGAGCGCAAGTCCGAGGACAGTCGCTATCACCATTACGATCGTGACCAGGAGCGAGCTCTCCTTCTTTTCCTTTTTCTCTCTTTTATCGTTCTTCGCAGGTGCCTCTTCCGCCTTTGCCTCTGTCTCTTCAGGCTGAGCGGCTTCAACCGTTTCTGCCACCGCAGTTTCCTCGAGGGGAGCAGCTTCTTCTACGGAGGCTGCCTCTGAGGAATTTCCTTTCTTCTTATCGCGCTTCGCCTGCTTCTTTGCCGCCTTTTCGCGCGCCATTTCCTCTTCGATTTCGTCAAGCCCCGAGATCTCAGCCGATCTCATAAGGCACTTGTATCCTATGCGCATAGAATCAACGAAGTTGAAAACTCCGCGTATGATGGGGAGTTTGAGTATTTTCGGGCGGTTAGATGTATTTATCTCGCTTTTTTCAAGCACGATCTCGCCGTTCGTGTTGCGGACAGCCATCGCAGACATCTTGGGTCCGCGCATCATAATGCCCTCAATGAGAGCCTGGCCGCCGATCGACGTTTTCTTGGCGCAGGCGATCTTCTCAGCCTGCTCGTTGTCTATAGGTGTATTTTTGTTCTTTTTCAATGTATTTCTCCTCGGAATTTGTATTTACCAGATAACAGGTGAGCCGTTCTCGTAGTGCCAATAGTTGCCTTCGTTTGCAGGCTCGTTCTCGGAATAGATATAAAGATCTGCATCAGCGAGTGCTTCGTTGCTGTCAGCTACGCTGATAGCGTCGAACTGCTCCTCGGTGCCGCCAAAGAAGATGGACTTGAGGTTCTTGCAGTTTGCAAATGCGCTGTCCTCAACTGTGGTGAGCGTTGCGGGAAGTACCATGGTAAGCATCGACGAGCAACCCTCGAATGCGTTTTCCTCAACAGTTGTAACACCGTTCGGAATGTTTATCGTCGTGAGCGAGGTGCACTCAAAGAAGCACATAAAGGGGATGGACTCAATGCCTTCACCGAGCTTGACAGAGGTGAGAAGCGAGCAACCCTCGAAAGAGGACTCGCCGATAGCGGTCAGCACACCTTGAATGTCAAAAGTAACCCCGTTAGACTTCATAAACGCGCCGTCACCTACCGAAACTATGCTGTCGGGGAGTATGATGTGTTTTGCATAGTCAGTATTTGTGAACGCGAATGCCTCATCCGACAGAGCGACTACGGTCTTGCCGTTGATGGTTGAGGGAATCTTGAGAGTTGAGAAGCTTGCGTGTTTTTTAAAGCCGGTGATCACAAGATCGCCGCTCTCGCCTGCAGGCTCAAGATCAAATATCTCGACCGCCGACACCCAAAGTGCGCTCAGCGTCATATCCTCGGTGACGCGCTTGGAGTCGAAAAGCCACTCTCTGCCTTCGCGCTCCCAACGTCTGAAAACGTAGTTGTCAAGCGTGGGATCCTCAGGGCGAGTTGCGTAATGATTGTCACGGACCTTTATGCTTTCGACGGGCGAGCCGCCGTTAGAATTGAAAGTAATGATACGGTAGATCTCGCCGACCGTCTCCGAGCTCTCCTCCTCACCGTTGCACGCGGCAAAAGAGGGAAGAAGCGCAAGAGCACAGACAAGGCAGATCACTTTAATAATATTTCCCAAAAAGCGAGCTTTCATTTTATACCTCCGATATTTCGCTACCTTACATTATATAACGAAATTGCGATTTTGTCAAGGATAGAAGTGCTCTTCTGTGCCGAATTTCCAAAATGTTTACGATAAATTCAATTTTATGTGCCCTTGAGGGTAAAGAATTGAAAAAACTATTGACTTTTTTACACTTTTGTGGTTTAATATTATATGTATAAGTTTATATTTTAACAATGTAAGGAGAAAAACTATGAAAACAAAGGGTGTTAGACTTCACGATGCTATGGATATCAGACTCGAAGAGTTTGAACTTCCCGAGATCAAGGAAAACGAAGTGCTTATGAAGGTCGTTACCGACTCTATCTGTGCCTCCACTTATAAGGCTGTAAAGCAGGGAACTATGCACAAGCGCGTTCCTCCGGATATCGCAGAGAAGCCTGTTATTATCGGCCACGAGCTTTGCGGTGAGATCCTCGCCGTTGGCGATGCTCTCAAGAATGAATGGAAGGTCGGACAGAAGGCTGTTATTCAGCCCGCACTCAAGCTCGAGAGCGGCTATGATCCCGGTTATTCCTATCAGTACGTTGGCGGAAATACCATCTATGCGGTAGTTCCTTCTATCGTTATGGAGCGTGGATGTCTTATTCCTTTTGAGGCAGATTGCTACTTCAAGGGCTCTCTCGTTGAGTCTGTAGGCTGCGTTCTCCGTGGATATAAGGGATTCTATCACACCGATTATACAAACTACGTTCGCACCGACGGCGCAAAGAAGGGCGGAAAGATCGCTATTCTCGGCGGCGCAGGACCTATGGGTATCGCAGCAGTTGAGCTTGCTACCGGCTACGCAGGCGTAGGTCAGGTAGTAGTTACCGATCTTAACGACGAAAGACTCGCATACGCTGCTGCAAAAAGCTCGCCCGCAGAGGCTGCTAAACACGGCTGTGACCTCCGCTACGTAAACACCTCCAAGATGGAAAACGTAGTTGAGGAGCTTATCAAGATGTCTGACGGCGGCTTTGACGACGTATTCGTTATGGTTCCCGTTCCCGCACTCTTCACTATGGCTGAGCAGATCTGCCGCGAAGACGGATGCGTAAACTTCTTCGCAGGTCCTCCTATTCACGATATGCAGGGATCTCTCAACCTCTATCGCGTTCACTACGACGGAATTCACGTTGTAGGTACTGCGGGCAGTATCCCCGAGGATACCGTTGAGACTATCCATCTTATCGAGGAAGGTAAGATCAATCCCGGTGCTATCGTTTCTCACATTCTCGGACTCAACGCAGTCGTTGACACTCTCTTCGCTATGGAAAAGCCGAATGGTGCTAAGAAGGTCTGCTACAACGAGCTCGATCTCCCGCTCATCGCTATTGATGATCTCGAGGAGCTCGGTAAGGATAACGAGCTTTACGCAGAGCTTGCTAAGATCGTTAAGCGCAACGGCGGTCTGTGGTGCGCAGAGGCAGAGGCTTATCTGCTTGCACACGCTCCCAGAATATAACTCGGAGAAGCAAAATGAAGATAATTACAATAACTCTCAACCCCGCGTTCGACGTTCACTGCTCGGCAGAGCATTTTGAAGCCTGCCACGAGAACCTTGCCACCATCACCGAGCGTGAAGCAGGCGGCAAGGGCGTTAATATCTCGAGAGCACTCTCTATGAACGGAGTGGAGAACCTCGCGCTTCTCGCAGTAGGTGACGCAAACGGCGCGGATTTCTGCCGCGAGCTCGACAAGGACGGAATGACCTACGAGGCTATTGAGCTTAAGGGAAGAATTCGTGAGAATATCACTATTCATACAAAAGACGCTCCCGAGACTCGACTCAGCTTCACCGGCTTTGCTACCGATGAGAGCCTTCTTGAAAAGTTCGAGGAGAAGCTTCTCCCTATGCTCGAGAGCGGCGATCTCGTTACCTTCACGGGTAGCGTTCCCTCGGGAATTTCTATATCTGCCGTTAAGGGATTTATAGCAAATATCAAGAACACCGGTGCTAAGGTAGTAATCGATTCGCGCTCTTTCAAAAAGAACGATCTTATCGAGTCTAAGCCTTGGCTTATCAAGCCTAACGAGGAAGAGATAGCGGTCTACCTTGGTCGCGAGATCGACAGCTTTGAGAGCGTTATGGACGGTGCAAAGGCTCTTTATGAGAGCGGCATCGAGAACGTAATGATCAGCCTTGGCTCTAAGGGCGCGCTTCTCGTTTGCGCTGACGGAGCATTTATTGCACGTCCTCCCAAGATAAAGGCTATCTCCACCATCGGTGCCGGCGACAGCTCCATCGGCGGATTTTTGGCGGCTGCTGCTGCAGGCAAGGGAAGCGACGAGATGATCAGGACGGCTGTGTCCTTCGGAAGCGCGGCTTGTATGAGCGCAGGCACTCGCCCGCCCGTACCTGCGGACGTTGCGAAGATCTATGCTGACGTGACCGTTGAAAAGCTTTGATAAAATCACACATACGACCGACTCTCCCAAAGCGGAGAGTCGGTTTTTTTGTTTATTTTTTGATATTTTTTTGGATACTGTTGACAATTATAGAGGGGTATGCTATAATTACCTTAGATAATTGGCTGTTGTGCCAAAATTAAAAAAGGAGAAATGATTATGAAATTGGCAAAGAGAATTCTCGCACTTCTTCTTGTTCTCTGCTTTATCGGTCTCGCGCTCGTAGGATGCAGCGGTAAAAAGAACGAAGGCGACGAGAATAATGGCGGTAGTGAAAACGCAAACGGCAACACAGATGCTACCGAGACAGAGACCAACGAATATGGTGAACCTTCGTTTACCGGTGTCGTTCCTGTAGATGACCTTGACTTCGAGGGTGAAGAGATCACCGTTCTCGTAAGAGACAGTAAGATCAGCTATAGAGAATGGGGAAAAGAGACTACCGAGGACGAGCTTGACGAGGCAGTTCTTATGAGAAATGCTGCAGTTGAGGAGAGCCTTAACGTAATTATGCATCAGGAGCGTGTTCCTACTGCAGATTACGCAACCTTCTCTCAGCAATACAACAACCTCATCATTCAGGACGTAACCAGTGATTTCCATTACTACGACGTAGCTGCTAACTACGCATATTGCGGCGCATATCCCGACGTGCGTGACTACGCGGCTAACCTTAATGACACAGAGACCTTCCCCTTCTTCGATTTCTCGCTTCCTTGCTGGAACCAGGCGATCGTGAAGAATACGACTATGAACGGCCGTCTCCACTACGTTTCGGGTGACGTTAACCTCACCCTCTTCGACGCGGCTATCGTAATTTGGTACAACAAGACACTCTACGACGAGAAGAAGGAGCCCATGGATCCCGAACATATGCAGGAATATGCACTCGAGGGATGCTGGACGTACGACGATCTTTACAGATGGGCAGCAATTTTTGATGACTCCAACGGTGTTGCAGGTAAGCAGCCTGATGACACCTACGGCTTTGCAACCCCCAAGTACGCTTGCGCACCTCACGATGCTTGGCCTTACGCTTGGGACCTTGAGTTTATCGTAACCAACCCCGACGGAACCCACGATTTCAATATCGTTGGTAACAGCAAGGCAGAGGAAGCATTCGTAAAGTTCAGAAACCTCATCGAAGCAAACGGTAACTGCCTTGAGCCCAGCGTTGATAACTTCACCGCAGGTTGCTACGTATTCTGGCCCTCGCTTATCTACTCCAGCGAGGATGCTAATATGAAGATTCGTGAGATGGACGACACCTACGGCCTCCTTCCCATGCCTAAGTACGACATGGATCAGGAGCAGTACGGTACCACCACTCAGGACTTCTATACTCTTATGACCGTTATCGATCACTCCACCAGCACTCTTCCCACCAAGGGTAAGGCTGTTTCCGCATTCCTTCAGCTTATGACCGAGGAGTCCTACACCTCTGTTCGTGGCTACTACTTCAACAGAATTATTAAGCCTAAGTACTTCGGTACTGATGACTCTGAGGGAACTGTTACCAAGTCGATCGCTCTCTTCGATATTATCGTTGCTAATATCGAGTTTGAATATTGGACTATCTACTCCGCACAGCTCAACGATATCGCTTGGCTCTGGAGAGACGGCTTCAGAGACGACGCAGCTTCTCTTGAGTCGGTATATGTCACCAACGAGGCACAATTCATCGAGGCTATTCACGGAACTGACGAGTGGCTCGGACTCAGAAGCGAGTAATTCGTATACAAAAGACCAATTAGATCAGCGCCGATCCTGAAGCTTCGGGATCGGCGCTTTAGCTTTTATAAGAGGTACAATATGAAGGATAAATTGCACACGGGCGAGCTATATTTGCCGGGAGACGAGGAGATCTTTCGCGAGCAGCTTGCTTGCCTTGACAGACTCTATGATTTTAACGCCACCAGACCGACCGAGCTCGATAAGCGCACCGAGATGCTTCGAGAGATGTTCGCAGAATTTGGCGAAAACTCCTATATCGAGCCGCCGCTTCACTCGAATTGGGGCGGAAAGCACGCTCATTTCGGCAAGAACGTGTACGCGAATTTCAATCTGACGTTGGTAGACGATACGCATATCTACGTCGGCGACGGAACTATGCTCGGACCGAACGTAATTCTCGCGACCGCGGGGCATCCGATACTCCCCGAGCTCAGAGTCGAGCAGTATCAGTACAATTTTCCGATCCACATAGGCAAGAATTGCTGGCTCGGCGCGGGAGTTATCGTGCTCCCGGGCGTCACCATCGAAGATAATACGGTAGTCGGCGCGGGTAGTATAGTGACTCGCGATCTGCCCGCAAACGTGGTCGCCGTCGGAAACCCCTGCCGAGTGCTTCGCGAGATCGGAGAGAAGGATAGGGAATACTATTTCAGGGATAGAAAGATAAATTTATAAAATAATAAAAAATCGCCTTACAAAGCGTGGTTCTCATAAGGAAGTTTGATTTTTCCTTGTAGGGACCGTGCGTCCCTGCAACAAGTTGCCGACGGTCCAAAAAGGCATAATTGCTCCGCAGTAAACAAATAATAACCCCCGACAGATTTTGAAAGGTCTGTCAGGGGTTACTTTATTCTGTTCGACAAAGTGGAATTTATCTAATTGACAAAAGTTATATCGACTCAAATGTCTCTCTCATTTTTTCTCGGTCATAATCCAAGAAATATTTCTCCAATTTTATGTAAAACTCTTTATATTTTTCATTGCTGAAAAACACTATATCGCAGCCTCTATCATCGTAAACGGAAAAAATGCACTGGTTTTCCAGAGAAACAAAGCTTACCAACGGATTGACTTGGCAATATATTTGACTTTTCAAGATGCTTTCCAGGGTAGTGAAATCAATATCGTATGAAATGCATCTTATTACAGCAGATATATCATCATCAATTTCACCCACGGCAATAAGTGAATTTTTGTTGAGGTTAACTTTT
This sequence comes from Clostridia bacterium, assembly GCA_017453285.1. Classification (GTDB taxonomy): domain Bacteria; phylum Bacillota; class Clostridia; order Oscillospirales; family CAG-272; genus HGM12713. Next base: position 14,881 of record JAFTKL010000068.1, read on the forward strand.
TCAGCAATCTTCAATGTAAAATCTCCAGCAACCTGCACGGAGCCATCGGAATCAAAATATTGATGAAAAAACGCTACATCAATTTTTCTGTTTGCAAACAAAACATTTGCAATTTGTATAGCTCTGGAGAAAGCATTCTCCATGTAATCATCTTCGCCAATTCCCAACTCACATCTTAAAGCCAATTTGTTATTGTAAAACCACGGCTGGAGGTAAAGAAACTCACTATCTGTTAGTTGTTCGATTATATTGCTCATGAGATAACTCCTTTCGTCAAATTCTTATTTACAGTTCTGTTTTATCGCCAGTTTCGCCTTTGTATTACAAAGGCATAGGGCAAAGCCTATACCCCTATGGTTGCGCACATTCCAAGGCTCCCTTGTGTAAAGGGAGCTGTCGCGTTAGCGACTGAGGGATTGTTTTCTGCTATTTTGGGCTTTTTTACAATCCTTCCGTCAGCCTTCGGCTGCCACCTCCCTTTACACAAGGGAGGCTTTTTGTTAGTCCCATTATAACACAAATCGGCAGAGAAAACAAGTTCTCTGCCGAAATTTTTGCCTGCCAATTCTCCGCTAAGAATGCAGAGAGAAAAGGCGATTTTTTTATTTCATCAATTCGTCGGTGAGGCGGAGTATTTCGGGTGCGATCTTCTTTCTCTTCTTTGCGACGATGATGCTGTAGAAGGGAAAGGCAAGTGAGGCAACTACCATTCCGAGAAGACCGAGCGCGATGCCTATCGGGAGTGCGAGATGCTCGTATGCACCGAGAATGAGGGCAAGGTCGGTCATTACGAGGCTCATGCCTGCACCCATGATCAGAGCACCGATGACACCGAGGATGATGGAGATTGCAGTCGCGCTCTTGTAGACGCTCGCGTCGAGCGCGCGGAGCTGCTCCATTCTGTCGGGTTCGTGAGAAATATACTTTTCTCTTATTTTTTTGATCTCATTCTGCTGTGCGGCAGAATAGGTGAAGTTGAATTTATTATCGTTCATTGTCGTCCTTTGTGAGCTTTTTGAGCTCTTTTGTGGATTTTATTATTGTGGCTATTGCCATGCTGATGATCAGCAGCATTATCGCACCGCCCGTCACGGCACTCATTATTTGCTCAAAGCCCGCAGGCGTGTCCTCGGCAGAGAATACCGTGAGCATCGTCGATTCAAGCGTGAAAAGAGAGACGAGAGCTGAGGCGAAACTGATGCTTTTGGTAGTCGAGAGTATCGGGCTGTTGTATTTTCTGTATTTGAATAGGTTGACTATCGCCAGCGTGAGCGTGGTGAACGTGTAAGCGGCAAGCGCGATGGTCGTGATTTCGTGATGCTCTATGACCTTGAATTGCCATACGATGTAGATAACTATGCCTGCAAGCGCGAGATTCATTATAAGCAGAAGTATTCCGCATACCCTTGCGCGCTTGAATTCTGTTTTCATATTCTCGCCCGCGCCGTACTTTCGTGTGTACTGTAAAAGGAAGAAGCGCATAGATGAGAGGATAATATAGTAAACGAAGAGCGAGAAGAACCAGACAGAGCCGTGATAGACGCCGAGGCAGAGCTGAAAAACTGCGTATACCGTATTGAATATCAGAGTGCCGTAGAGCGAGAGCTTGACTCTGAGCTGAACGTCGCCGCGGAGCGTGGTTACATACTTGTTCTCGTTCTTGATATACTTGAAAAGCTTTATCATATCCGGAATTCTGAAGCAGATAAGCGTCAATGCGTAGGCTGACAGAACGTAGGAGATGATAGATATAGGGTTGTCGGGTGTGAGATTTATTGCCGTATACGCAAGGCAAACCGTCGCGATTATTGAAATTACGACGGTAATTGCGACGTGCGGCAGAAAGATCGCGCGAAGAATTTTCTTAAAGGTCTGCATTTTGTTCACTCCGTAGCTTCACCGTGAAGCTCGTGCCGACTCCGACCTCGCTCTCCACGCTGATATCCGCCTCGAGTATGTCGATTATGCGGCGAACGAGCGCAAGACCGAGTCCGTTGCCCTGCGTAGAGCGTGAGGTGTCGGCTTGGTAGAATTTTTCGAATATATGCTCACCGACATCAGACGTAATTCCGCAGCCCGTGTCGGCAACTGTAACGTAGGCGTAGCCGTCCTTCTCTGCAAGTGAGAGAGAGACGCGTCCGCCGTTATCTGTAAATTTAAATGCGTTCGAGAGCAGATTGCTCCAGACGAGCGAAAGAAGCTCCGCGTCGGCGCAGATCCTGACTCCGTCCTGTATGTCGGTCGAGATCTCGATATTTCTGTTTTCCCAAACGCTCTCGTATTCAAGCAGAGCAGAGCAGAGCTGCTCGCCAAGATCGTAGACCTCACCCTCGGGATAGATGGTCTGGTTTTCAAGGCGGTTGAGACGGAGAATATTTGTCATCATCTCAGAAAGACGGTTGGTCGCACCGACGATAGCCGCCGCGTATTCCTTGCGAGTCTCCTCGTCGATCCTGTCTGCCGAGAGCATACTTGCGTAGTTCTTTATGACCGTGATCGGCGTTTTCATCTCGTGCGAGACGGTTGAAACGAAATCTGCGCGCAGCATCTCAACACCCGAGAGCTCCTCGACCATCTTGTTAAAGCAGTCGATTATCTCGTCAAAGTGCGGATCGCGCGCAAAGCGCGAGCCGTGAGGGATGCGAACGCTGAAGTCTCCTTTTATCACTTTGTCAGCCGCGCGCGCGATGCGGCGGATGTTGTTCTCAATCGTAAACTTTCTGCGCAGAGCATCTATTGCCGTGAATATAAAGCTGAGCAGAAGCACGTTGAGGAAGGTGAGCTTTGCCGCGCTGTTGAGATCCTCGCGTGTAAGCTCGATGCCGAGCGTGTTTGTCAGTACCGTGATAAAAAGCGTCATACAGCAGGTCGAGATAAAGTCGGCAAGCAGAAAGAATATAAAATAATTCTGCAATACGAAGAGAAGCATTCCGCCAAACGACTTTTTTTGTGCGGATCGGCGGTCTTTCATTTGATCACCGCCTTGTAGCCGAGTCCGTGGACCGTAACTATCTCAAAATCCTCGCAATCGGAAAGCTTTGCGCGGAGCTTCGTCATATAGACGTCGACCGTGCGGGTGCCCGACGAGGTATCGGCATCCCAGAACTCGTCCATAAGCTGAGAGCGCGTAAAGGTCTTTTTGGGGTAGGAGAGTAGCTTGTAAAGCAGGCTGAACTCTCTTGCGGTCAGCGAGATCTCCTCGTCACCGAGATACGCGGTGCGCTCGTCGGCATCCATCACAAATCTGCCAACCGTCAGCCTTCTGCTCGATGCGATCTTCGCACGGCGCAGAAGCGCGCCTATTCGTAAGAAAAGCTCGTCGAGGTCGATCGGCTTTACCATATAATCGTCAACACCTACGCGATATCCGCGCTGCTTTGAAGCAAAATCGTCGCGCGCGGTCATAAAGAGGATCGGTATCTCCTCGTTTAGCGAGCGCACGGTCTTTGCAAACTCAAAGCCATCAATGTCAGGCATCATTATATCCGAAACTATCAGATCGAACACCGTCTCGTACATTCTGTCGTACGCGTCCTCCGCGCAAAGACAGCCGACGGCTTCGTAGCCGCTGTTATTGAGAAATGTGCAAACGCTGCGGTTGAGGTCGCGATCGTCCTCAAGAACCAGAATTTTGAACATAAACAATACCTCCCTTGATTATTGCAGATATTATATCACTCAAATGTTAAGGTTTTGTTTACGAGTATGCATTTTTAAAAATTTTTATACAAGAGAGCTCTTTTTGAGCACCGTCGCGCTGATCGCGCCGAGACCTGTTGCAAACAGCGTTCCGCCGACAAGGCAGATAACGAGGTTGATGAGTGTCGCGTTGAGGGGCGTGATGAGTCCGACCATCATAAAGAGCAGCATTCCGCCGCCGAGCGAGAGGCAGATAGAAAGCCAGGCTCTCTGCTTTGCCGCCACGCTCGCAAGCACGAAGATCGGGACGAAAACGAGCATCAGGCAGATCTTCGAGAGCATACAGAGAGCTACGCTTGCGACCGTCATATCTCCCACGAGCTCAAAGGGAAGCGAGCAGATCGCGCCCGAGATAAGCGAACCGATAAAGTAGAGAATGAGCATCAACGCACCGCAGATAAATCCGACGAGCGTTTTTGAGAGCACGTAATCTACCTTTTTAGCGCGCACCGTGAAGAGATTTTTTGCGTATCCGCTTCTGAAATCCTCACTGATGAATAGGCAGACGAAGACCGCAACTCCCATAAACGCCATATTGATGTTGCACATCGCCATTACGTCCATCTGTCCCATAGCCGCGCTCTCGGAGCTCTCGGTCGAGGGAAGCGTGCCGATGGACTGCCATACGCTCTCGGGACCGTGCATAATTGTGATCTCGCCGGTCTGTTGATTTACGCTCTCCTGCCCGTCCATCATACAAAGCATTACCGTCATAACTACGGGAACGAGCAGAGCGCAGGCGAGAATGATATAAAACGTGCGCGATCTGAGGGCGCGGCGCAGATCGAGCTTTACCATACTGCGAAGGCGCTTGGAACGGTTGAATTTTTCAAATTTTACCTGAGTGTCCATCATCTGCCCTCCTTCATAAGATCAATATAATATTCCTCAAGACCGATCTTGTCGCTCATGACCTCGCTGACCGTAACTCCGTGCTCGTAGAGGAATTTAACTATCTCCTCGGGTGTCGTCAGATCGTAAACGCGGATATATCCCGCCTCGTCCTCTTCGACTCGCGAGTATTTAGAGGCGAGGATCAGCTTTGCTCTGTTCGGCTCTTTGACGTTGAGAGCCACGTAGGTGCGACAGCTTGCGTCAAGCTCCGCGGCAGTCATCTCGCATATCATCTTTCCGTGACGGATGATTCCGTAGTGCGTTGCGACCTTCTGCAGCTCACCGAGCAGGTGAGAGGATACTATGATCGAGCGAGTACCGTCCTTGATTATATCACAGAACACCTCACGCATAATTCTCATTCCGTCTGCGTCAAGTCCGTTGAGCGGCTCGTCGAGAACGAGGAGCGTGGGGGTGCCGAGAAGAGCCATCGCAATTCCGACTCTCTGCTTCATACCAAGCGAGCAGTTTTTGTATTTGTTGCTCGCCGCGCCCTCCATTCTCACCATTTTAAGCACCTTGACTACCTCGCGCTCCGCGTCGGGAATTGAGAGATTGGTAGCTTCAAGCATAAGATTTTCAAACACCGAGAGGTTCGGGAAGCATCCGGGCGACTCGATAAGTACGCCAAGCTTCGCACGCACGTCGGGATCGGTGTTGTCTCTGCCGTAGAGACGGATAGATCCTGCGTTCTTGGGGATAAGACCGCATATCATCTTCTCGGTAGTCGATTTTCCCGAGCCGTTTTCGCCGATAAAGCCGTAGATCGCGCCCATCGGCACGATCATATCAAGCGAGCATACTGCCTGCTTAGGACCGAAATTTTTACTAAGACCTTTTATTTCAACTGCGTTCATTTCAGCCTCCTATCAATATACGTCGCTCTTTGAGAGGAGCTTCGTGCCAAGGAAATTATAGAACAGCGCCCACGCGACCGACACGACGATGCAGATCACGAGGCTTAGTATATTGCTCGAGAGACAAGCGTTGACCGATGCGCCGTAAAGGAAGATATTGAGGAAGGACGCGGGGAGTGAGAGCCCTTCAACTATCGCCGCCGCACCGATGATCAGAATGCCTGTGCCAAAGAAGAAGGAGGATGCGATCGAAATTCCGAAATATTTTCTGAATATCACGTTGAGGAAGGTGTAAAGGCTCGCCCAACCGAGACTCATTATCATCTTGCCGAGGATCGCGATGACAAGCGAGCCTACGTTGACCTCGGTGTCGTATCCGACGAGCAGACCGCCTACCGTGCCGCCGATAAAGTAAGAGAGACACATACAGACGATCGCAAACGCGCAGACAAGGCTCTTGGAGAGCATATAGTCCTGCTTTTTGGGGTGAGTGGTAAACAACTGCTTTACGTAGCCCGATCTGTAATCGTGACCGATGAAGATCGATACCATAATGCCGCCGAATATGAATACCATATTCATATTCGCATAGTCCGCGATCGTGCGGATGACGTAGAGAGACTCGGATGCGGCAATTATCTGCCATACGTTAGAATAGAGCGGCTCCATCGTGTTGCCGTTCGGGTCGGGCATCATAGTCATCGCAGAGACCATGGCGGGAATTATAGCCGCAATAGCAAGAAAAATGTAAAAGAGAGGGGTGTGGAAAAGACGGTAAAAGTCTACTCCGAGCATACCCTTTATTCTTTTTGCAAAGCTCGGTGACTCAAATTTCAGCTCTTTAGTCATTTTCGCTCTCCTTTCTCGACATAAGCTCAACGTAATATTCCTCAAGACCGATCTTGTTCTTTCTGACCTCGTACGGCGCGTGTCCGTTCTCCAAGAGATATCCGACTATGCTCTCAGAGTCCTCAACGTCATACACGCGCAGATATCCGTCCTCTTCCTTGACACTGTCAAATTTCGCACGAAGAAGAGAAGCGACCGCATTTGTGTCCTTTGACTTGAGCGAGACGAATACGCGCGCTCTGCTCTCAAGCTCGGCGGCGGACATTTCAACTATCATCCGTCCCTCGCGGATTATTCCGTAGTGCGTAGCGATCTTCTCAAGCTCGCCGAGGATGTGCGAGGAAATGAGGACCGTACAGCCGTAGTTTTCGGTGATATCCACGAGTATCTCGCGCATAATTCTCATACCGTCGGTGTCAAGTCCGTTGATCGGCTCGTCAAGGATGAGAAGGGCAGGGTTGCCGAGAAGTGCCATCGCAATTCCGACTCTCTGCTTCATACCGAGCGAGCATTTCTTGAACTTTAGAGCTGCGTGCTCGTCCATACGAACGATCTCGAGCACGCGGCGGATCTGCTCGTCCGCGTCCTCAAGCCCGAGGTTGATGCACTGCATCATAAGGTTCTGATAGATCGATGAGCCGGGGAAACAGCCTGCGTTTTCTATAAGCGCGCCCACGCGGACACGCACACCGGGATCGGTGTAATCTCTGCCGAAAAGCCTGATCTCGCCGCAGTCCGATACGAGATGACCGCATATGAGCTTCTCGGTGGTCGACTTTCCCGAGCCGTTCTCGCCGATAAAGCCGTAGATCGCGCCCATGGGCACGGTCATATTAAGATGATCCAACGCGTACATACCGCGAAAGCTCTTGGAAAGATCTCTGATTTCAATAGCGTTCATTTTTCACTCCTAAAATTTATAACGAGCTTTGGCGAGACGCTCGTGCCTCGCCAAAACAGATTATTTGTTTTTCTTAGCCGCCTTGATGCGTGCCTCTGCGTTTGCGATGCGCTCGTTTGCCTCTGCAAGCTGAGCCTCGCGCTCCTCAGCCATAATAGCCTCGCGGGTGTCCTTGCGGCTCATAGCCTTTGCCTCTGCAAAGTTCGCACGTGCCTCTGCCTTAGCTGCCGCGAAGTTTGCCTTGTCTACCTCGTGCTGTGCCTTTGTGCTTTCCTTCATACTCTTGAATGCCTTGCCGAGTGCAACTCCGATAGCTGCAACGCCCGCGCCTACTGCCGCGATTATTGTGACCTTCTTGATGTTCTTTTTCATATTTATTTCTCCTTTTATGTTATTACTTATTGATTATCTTTTCGCTGAGCTCGAGAATTTCTTTTGCGTACTTCTTCTTTCTTGCACTGAGGATAGACTTGTAGATCGGGTAGGTGAGAAGTGCCATCGCCATTCCGACAACACCAATCGCAATTCCGGGGATCATAGCCTCGCCAAGACCTACGATCGCGCCGATATCGGTCATTACAAGACTCATACCGCATCCCATAATTATCGCGCTGATGCCGCCGAAGATATAGGCAAAAAGGTTTGCAGGTCTCTTTACCTTCGCGTCGAGTGCCTTGAGAGAATCAAGCTCGGTGGTCTCTTTTTCTGTGTACTGTGTGCGGATCTTCTCTACGAGAAATTCCTTATCGTTTCTGTTCATTTTTCATTACCTCGTTTCTGTATTTTCATCTTACGGGCATATTATACCGCTTGTCTGTTTTTGAAAGTTTTTTGAAATGTTTATGTTTTGTTAATTTGAAAAAATATTAAAAAATTCCCCATTCTTCTTGACAAATGCTTAATATATGATATAATTAAATCAGTAAGTCTTGAAGAGGTAATTCAAGACAAAAAAGCACAAGGAGAATTACAATGAAGGTAACATTTATGGGTGCCGGAAGCACCGTGTTTTCTAAGAACGTACTCGGCGACACAATGCTTTGCGATGCGTTTCACGATATGGAGATCGCGCTCTACGATATAGACGCGCACAGACTTGAAGAGTCCTATCTTCTTATTTCCAAGATGAATGAGTCTATCAACGAGGGCAGAGCTACCGTTAAGAAGTATCTTGGCGTAGAGCAGAGAAAGGACGCTCTTCGTAACGCAGATTTCGTGGTTGACGCTATTCAGGTAGGTCTTTACGATCCTTGCACCATCATCGACTTTGAGATCCCGAAGAAGTACGGTCTCCGTCAGACCATCGGTGATACCCTCGGTATCGGCGGTATCTTCCGTGCTCTCAGAACCATCCACGTTCTTAAGGGCTTTGCAGAGGATATCGAAGAGGTTTGTCCTAATGCTTGGTTCCTCAATTACACTAACCCCATGGCTATGCTCACAGGCTATATGCTCCGCTACACTAACGTAAAGACCGTCGGTCTTTGCCACAGCGTTCAGGTATGCTCTCAGCACCTTCTCGAGTCTCTCGATATGAAGGATAAGATGGAAGGCAGACTTGAGACTATCGCAGGTATCAACCATATGGCTTGGCTGCTTGAGATCACCGATAAGGACGGAAACGACCTCTATCCCGAGATCAAGAGACGCGCAAAGGCAAAGAACGCAGGCGAGAAGCACTGGGATATGGTTCGTTACGACTACATCGACAAGCTCGGTTATTACTGCACCGAGTCGAGCGAGCACAACTCCGAGTATAACCCCTTCTACATCAAGCCCGGCAGAGAGGACCTTATCGAGAAGTTCAACATTCCGCTTGACGAGTATCCCCGCAGATGTATCAACCAGATCAATAACTGGCAGAAGCAGTACAACGAGCTTATGGCAGGCGGTAAGGTCGAGCACACCCGCTCCCGCGAGTACGCGTCCTACATTATGGAGGCTATCTACACCAATAAGCCCTATAAGATCGGCGGTAACGTTCTCAACCGCGGCGTGATCACCAACCTTCCTTACGACGCGTGCGTAGAGGTTCCTTGTCTCGTTGACGGAAAGGGTATTCACCCCACCTTTGTAGGCGAGCTTCCGCTCCAGCTTGCAGCTATGAACTCCTCCAACATCTATCCTCAGATGCTCACCATCGAGGCAGCTCACACTATGAAGAAGGAGACCATCTACCAGGCGGCTATGATGGATCCTCACACCGGTGCACAGCTCTCGACCGACGAGATCGTAGCTCTTTGCGACGAGCTCTTCGAGGCACACGAGAAGGCAGGATATCCTATTTTCTAATTACAATTGAAAGCATAAAAGGCTCGCAGAACTTGACTTTCTGCGAGCCTTGTGCTATAATGGGGAAAAGGCGGTGAAGTTATGGCAACCAAAAGAGAAAAGCGAGAAAAGAATAGGCGCAAGAGGCGATTTATGTCGGATTGGAAGGAATCCATACCGGGAATTGTGGTCGTAACTATTCTTTTACTTCTCGGTGAGTTTATTGATAAACGCTTGTATCTGACCTTGTGTATAATTGTAGGTCTTATCTCTACGGTTGTGCTGATACTGATGTTCACGCTTCTTAAGGATGTAGATGAGGGCTTTTTGTTTTCTACCGCCGGACTTTTGGCAGCCGCGTCGTTTTTGGGTACGCTTTACGAGGCTTTCAGCTACTCTTTTCCCGACCACGAATTCCTGCCCTTCTGGTATATTTCGCTACCATTAGGCATCGTGATAGGAATATTTGTTCTTATATGTATATGGGGCAAGGAGAAGGTTTGGCAGTTAATTTTGAGCTTCATTATCATCGCGGCACTCGCGTTTTTCGTAATAGAAGCATATCTCTGCCACTTCAACTATATTCTTGACTTTAACGAGCCGACAGAGTTGCAGGCTATTATTGAGGAGAAGGATCGCGACAACAACACAAAGAGGCCCGACGATTACGAATTCAAGCTCACAGTTGACGGCGAGAGCTTCTGGCTTGACGTCGATGTGATAGAGTATGAGGATCACGAGATCGGCGACGTGTATGAGTTCAGACAGCATTCGGGCGCGTTTGGCGTCAGATTTTACGTTTCGGAATAATAAAAACGTGCGAAAAATGTCGCCGCAAAGGATCTCGGTTAGCTAAATCAAATCAAAATCCGTAGGGGCTATTCACGAATCGCCCGAAAAAAAGCATTGAGATGGAGACGGGCGATTCGTGAATCGACC
>JAFTKL010000069.1 GCA_017453285.1 Clostridia bacterium
AAATCTATTTAAAATGCAATACCTTTTTTAAATATTTTTTGAATTTTTACCTAAAATTTTCTTGATAATTCCTATCACCGTCGAAAAGATCTCTCTGCCGTTATAAATAGCGAAGATCGCAACGATGGCAAGCTGAATGATAACTCTGTGAGTGAAATTCGGAAGATCGAGAAGCATCAGAACGGTCTGCGCGATTATAAGCACGGTATTGATCACAAGTCTCGGAATGCAGAGGCTGAATTTCAGATACTTTGCGGTATCTATCGCTCTTATAACGAATGCGACCATATAGCTTATCGCGGTTGCGACTGCCGCGCCCATCGCACCAAAGCTTGGGATAAGTGCAAAATTGAGAACTATATTGGTCAGCGCGCCTACACTTGCGGTCACGAAGGATCGCATACTTCTCTTCTCGAGGAAATATACACTTCCCATAAATGCCGAGAACGCTGAAAATATCATCGCTATGGCAAGCACGGGAACGTACTTCCAGGAAGAAAAATAAGAGTCGGCAAGCAGGAGAGTCGTCAATATCTTAGATCCTGCGATCAGCACCGAAGTACCCATAAACATTATTCCCATATAGTTGCGGTAGACCGTGCCGAAGAATTTCGCTCTCTCTTCGGGTTCTGCATCGCTGACAGAGGAAAACTGCCAAGCCTCAATAAAGACGCCGCCTGCAAGCGAGATCAGCGTGGGAAGCTTATACGCCGCGGCGTAAAGTCCGTTCTCTGCCGCACCTGAGAATGCGGTGACGATAAATCGGTCGCTTGCCGAGGTTATCATCCACATCATCGTCGTGGGTATATAGGGTATGCTGAACTTGAGCATACGTGCAAGCAAGCCTTTCTCTTCTCTCTTAAATGAGATATCGCGGTAAAGCCTGCAGATAAAGAATATTGCCACGGTGATGACCGTATCCGCGACTGCCACCGACAGCACGTATCCGAGCACGCCAAGATCGAGCACAACGAGGAAAAGGATATTGAGCAATATCGTAAGAACTGTGTTTACAATTCCCTGCAGCGCGAACGCCTTGGTCTTATCGCAAGCGCGAAGGTAATTCGCGCACACGAGGTGGAGATTTGCCGCGCAGATATAGAAGAGTATCAGCCACACGTAGCCGTCGTAGATATCCACAAGTCGCAAAAGCTGAATGATAGCCGCGAGCGGCAGAATGCCGATCACCACTACCGAGAGTGCGGTCGTGAAAACTTCCTTGCGGCTCTCGCCCTTAGTGTCAAGAGCAAAGCGGAAAAGTCCGTCTGAAATACCGAGAGCGGCGAGCGGAATGAGAAGGTTTGCGGTCTGTGTCAGTATGTCCGCCGTACCGAACTGCTCGGTCGAGAGCAGCAAGGTATAAAGCGGCATAAGTAGGAAAACAAGTACCTTTGAGATAAAGGTACCTGCTCCTAAAATTGCAGTATTCGAGAGTAACTTCGTATACTTGCTCATAGATCAATCACAGTTCTCCCAGTTGTGATAAACGTTCATAACGTCATCATCATCCTCGAGCTTCTCAATAAGCAAGCCCATGAACTTGATATCATCCTCAGTCTCGAGCGTTACGTAGTTAGAGGGGATCTTATCCTTCTCTGCCGACGCTACGGTGTATCCTGCAGCCTCGAGAGACTCCTTGACTGCGTAAAGATCGTCGGGCTCGGTGTAGATCTCAAACACCTCTCCCTCGGATGCGAAATCCTCAGCACCTGCCTCGAGTGCGGTCTCCATAAGCTTATCCTCGTCGATATCCTCATCCTCGTTAGAGATGATGATAACGCCCTTCTCTGTGAAGAGATAGGATACGCACCCGGTCTGACCCATATTTCCGTGGTACTTGGAGAAATATGCTCTTACGTTACCTGCTGTACGGTTACGGTTATCGGTAGTAGCCTCGACAATAACTGCGATACCTGCAGGACCGTAGCCCTCGTAAACTACTTCCTCGTAGTTCTCGCCGGTAGATCCGAGTGCCTTCTTGATAGTTCTTTCGATATTATCGTTAGGAACGTTGTTGGACTTTGCCTTGAGAATAAGGTCACGAAGCTTGGAGTTAGAAGCGGGATCTCCGCCGCCCTCCTTAACTGCAATAGTGATCTCCTTACCGATCTTTGTGAAGACCTTAGCTCTTTGCGCGTCGGTCTTTTCCTTCTTGTGCTTGATATTCGCCCATTTGCTGTGTCCGGACATAATTTTACCTCTCTATATTAACTAATTAAATTTTTTCTGTTTTCGCAAGGCAGATAAGACCGAATGCGTTTCCAAGTACGGTCTGTGCCGCACGCGTAAGTGCAAGTCTGGTGTTTCTTATCTGCTCATTCTCTGCTCCGAGTATTGAGCAGTTGTGGTAGAAACGGTTGTAAGCGCCTGCAACATCGAGGATGTATCTCGTAACGATCGAGGGCTCATAAGCCGCGATAGCCTCGCGTACGACCTCTTCAAAGCGAGAGAGCGTCTTGAGAAGCGCGGTCTCATCCGCAGTCGTGACAGAGAGCTCTGCGTTCATATCGAGCTCGGGAGATTTTGCAAGCACCGAGCAGGTACGCGCGTAGGTATACTGAACGTAAGGTCCCGTGTTACCCTCGAAGCTGAGCGCATCCTCCATCATAAAGTTGATGTCGCGGATACGGTTATTCGAGAGATAGTAGAAGACTATCGCTCCAACGCCGACAGCCTCGGATACCTTGTCCATATCGGGCAGGTCGGGATTCTTTTCCTTCATTATCGATTCGACCTTAGCGATCGACTCAGCGAAGAGATCGCGCAGAAGGATGACGTTACCCGTTCTTGTCGCGAGCTTCTCACCGTTGATACTTACCGTGCCATAGGGAACGTGAACGAGCTTATCAAACCACTCATATCCCATAAGCTCAACGACCTTGAACCATTGCGCGAAGTGCAGGCTCTGACCTGCGCTTGTAACGTAGATCATCTTGTCGAAATCGTAGGTCTCCTTGCGGTATACAGCCGCCGCGATGTCTCTTGTCGGATAGAGTGTCGAGCCGTCGCGCTTGAGAATAAGGCAGGGTGTCATTCCGTAGGGCTCGAGGTCTACTATAGACGCGCCGTCGTCTATCTTGAGAAGTCCCATATCGCGAAGCTTCTGAACTTGCGCGGGCATCTTATCGGTATAGAAGGACTCGCCCTTGTAGCTGTCGAACTCGATGCCGAGCTGCTTGTAGGTCTTCTGATACTCTGCAAGGCTGATGTCTACGAACCAACGCCAAAGCTTGATATTCTCTTCGTCGCCGTCCTCGAGCTTGCGGAACTCGGCTCTTGCCTCGTCGGCAAGTGCGGGATCGTCATTGATAGCGTTGTTGATCTTTACGTAGAGCTCAACGAGCGCGTCAACGCCGCCTGCTTCGATTGCCTCTGCGTTGCCCCACTTGTGATAAGCAACGATAAGCTTGCCGAACTGAGTTCCCCAGTCGCCAAGGTAGTTGATACCAACGCACTTGTATCCTGCAAACTCGTGAAGCTTCTTGAGCGAGTGACCGATCACCGTCGTGCCGAGGTGACCGATGTGGAAGGGCTTTGCAACGTTGGGCGAGGAATAGTCGAGAACTACCGTCTTGCCCTGTCCCATCTCTGTGGGTGCGCCGTACTTTTCTCCCTTCTCTGCTACTTCACCTACGACCTTACCTGCAAGGTACGCGCCGCTAAGGTAGATATTGAAGTATCCGTTGAGAGCCTCTGCACGCTCAACGCAGTCAGCCTCAAAGCTCTCTGCGATGGTAGCCGCGATCTTGACGGGTGCCATTCTGAGAAGCTTGCTGAGCTTAAAGCAAGGAAGTGCGAGGTCGCCCATCTTTTCGTCGGGCGGATACTCGAGCATTTCACGGACTGTCTCTGCCTCGATAGCCGCGTCCGCATTTATAGTCTTAAGGATCTCTGCGATCTTTGCAGAGATAGTCGATTTGATCGTAATCATTAAAACAACTCCTGATTTATCTTTTTACAACTTTATAATTATACTACAATAAGGGATATTTTTCAAGTCCTTATCCCGAATTTGTCAAAATTTACGTCAATAATTTTCGCCCTCGGCTATCATTTCTCTCGCCGCCGCTATCTGTGCGTCGGTTATTTCAATTCCGCCGAGAATTCTTGCAATCTCTTGCACGCGCTCCTCGCGGTCAAGATATCTCACCGCGCTCTCTGTTCTGCCGTCCTTCTCGCTCTTCGAGACGAAGACGTGCGAGTTTGCCAAAGAAGCGATCTGTGCCGAGTGAGTCACGCAGATGACCTGCGCATCTCTGCCGATCTCCTTGAGCTTAATACCGACCTTTCTCGAGGTCTTACCCGAGATACCCGTATCTATCTCGTCAAAGATGACGGTCTCAATTCCGTCCGAGAGGTTGAGCACGTTCTTGAGTGAGAGCATTATTCTTGCAAGCTCGCCGCCCGATGCGATCTTTGAGAGTGGCATTAGCTGATCTCCGACGTTGGTGCAGATGAGAAATTCGATCTCGTCGCATCCGTGCGCGTTGAACCCTGCTCCGCTTCCGAGCGAGACCTCAAATGTAACCTTGGGCATATCGAGGAATGCAAGTGTCTCTGTGACGCTTGATTTAAGTCCGTGCGCGGCTTTTCTTCGCCTTGCCGAAAGCTCTCTTGCGAGCTCTCTTGCGCGCGCCCTGACCGTCTCAAGCTCGTCCTCAAGCTCTGCCTTGCGGTCGTCTGCGTTATCTATAAGCTCGAGCTTTCTTGCGGCATCCGCTCTGAATTCGAGCACCTCTGCCACACTCGCGCCGTATTTGCGCTTGACTCGCTCTATCGCGGCAAGTCTGCCTTCAGCCTTATCAAGCCTTGCGCTCGGGTCGCCATCGCCGATATCCGAAAGTCCTGCGGCACTTGCGGCGATATCCTCAAGCTCGTATTTCACCTCTGCAAGCCTTGCGGCAAGCTTTTCTGCCTCAGGCATCGCATCAGAAATAGATTCGAGCGCGCTCGACGCTCTGTCAGTAAGGTATATCGCGCCCATTCCCTTGCCGCCCTCAAGTGCTTTCTGCACGAGCAGGCAGCATTTGTTTATCCGCTCAGCCGCGCGAAGCTTTGCGACGAGTGCTTCAAGAGTCTCCTCCTCGCCCTCGCGGAGCTTTACGGAATCGATATCCTCGATCTGAAAAGCGAGCATCTCGCGAAGTCTGGTCTGCTCACGCGCGTCCTTTGAGATAGAGTCGATCTCGTTCTCGATATGGAGCATCTGCCGATAGACCTCGGAGTATTTCCCATGCAGCTCTCCGTTCTCCGCATACGCATCGAGTATCTCTACATGATAGAGCGGATCGAGCAAACGAAGATTGTCGTTCTGCCCGTGTATACCAAAGAGCCTCGTTGCCGCCTCTCGCAACAATGCGAGTGTGACGGGTTTGCCGTTGATACGCGCCGAGGACGAGCTGTGAGTTATGGCTCTCGAGATCAGCAAACTGCGATCCTCGATTGAAAATCCCATCTCTTCAAGATCGCGGCAGATATCCTCGCCAAGCTCCGAGAAGAGCGCGGTGACCTCTGCTCTGCTCTCGCCGTTGCGGATCAGCTCCTTGTCGGCTCTACTCCCGAGCAGTAGGTTGAGGCTATCGATTATTATTGATTTACCCGCTCCGGTCTCACCGGTAAGGGCGGTCAAACCGTGGCAAAGCTCTAAGTCAAGCGTTTTGACGACGGCTACGTTCTCAATATGAAGAGACTGAAGCATAGGCTCTCCTTTCTAAAGCTTATAAGTGAGGTCAGAAGGTCTTCATCAGCTCTGTCAGCGTGCGGCTGAGCTCTGCCGAGCTTTCCTCGTCTCTCGTTATGATTATTATGGTATCGTCTCCCGCAACGCAACCGAGAATACTGTGCATATTGAGCGCATCAACGCCTGATGCGACCGCATTTGCAAGTCCGGGATAGGTTTTAATGACCACGTTATTGAGCGAATAGTCGACCTGAATTATCGAATCCACCATCGCGTTATTGAGCTTCACGCTTCCCGCGTGCTGTCTTGCGGTGTTTACTGCGTATCTGTAGGTTCCTCTCGCGGTGAGAGTCTTTGTGAGCTTAAGCTCCTTGAGGTCTCTTGACACCGTCGCCTGCGTGACCTTAAATCCCTCTGCCTGAAGGCGACTCATCATATCCTCCTGAGTCTCTATTTCGTATTTTGAAACAAGCTCAAGTATTCTTGCGTGTCTTTGTGATTTCACTTGTTCTTACCTCTTTAAACAAATTTTTTCATTCGTATTTTGGAATAAAAGTCATCGTTCTTTATTCTCAGTAGCTTTGCCTGAAGCGCGGATCTCGTGATGATAGCCGTATCGCCAAAGTACAGATCGAAGGTAGCTCTTCCGTCTACCGTGAGGTGTAGCACTTTTTCTCTTACGCAGATATTCTTGACCTCAAGCACCGCGCTATCCGGGAAGATGAGCGGACGTGCGATCAGCGAATGAGGGCAGATTGGAGTTACGCAGAAGCAGGAAAGCTTGGGATCTATGATCGGTCCGCCCGCAGAGAGCGAATACGCAGTCGAGCCCGTGGGTGTAGCTATAACAAGGCCGTCTGCACGGTACTCGCTGACGAGCCTGCCGCTGTCTGAAAGCTGAAGATCTATGATCCTTGCGGTCGAGCCGTTTGCAACTACCGCCTCATTGAGCGCGTACGCCGTGAACTTTGAACTGCCGTTGTTCGATCTTATCTCTACTCTGAGCATAGCGCGCTCATCGAGATAGTAGTCTCCCTCGAATATTTTCTCAAGCAGATCGAGCTCGGTCATCTCAAGCTCGGTCATATATCCGACGCGCCCCATATTTATTCCGAGTATCGGAATTGCCGCGGGAGTAGCACGTCTTGCCGCCTCGAGCATTACGCCGTCACCACCGATGCCGACAACGAGATCAGAAGAATCGTACACCTCCTCAAGAGGTATATAAACGAAGAACTTGCGGTGCTGATGCGCGCGCATTATTCTGTCTTTATACTGCACGGGTATGTAGACCTTCTCCACGAATTGTGAGAGCTTATCCGCGACGGTCATAGCCGCCGTAAGCTTCTCTTGTATATTATAATTTGTGACTATTGAGATCTTTTTGATATCACTCATTATTAGCCCCCTTAAAGTGAGGTAATTCTCTTAATGTATTTATCGTCGATTTTTGGCTCGACGCAGCTCTTTTTGATAAAATACGCAAGGTATTCCTTGTTTCCGTCACCGCCCTCGATAGGCGAGCGAATAAATCCTATGCAGTCAAATCCGTTCTCGACCGCCGAAGTTATCACTCTCTTTGCGGCGAGAAATCTATAGGCTGAGCTCGTCACTATTCCGTTCTTGCCAAGCGCCGCTCTGCCCGCCTCAAATTGAGGCTTGACCAGACTTACGAATATTCCGCCGTCGGCAAGTACGCGGCTGACCGAGGGGATTATGTAGGTCTGCGAGATAAACGAGACGTCGGCGACCGCTATATCGCAGTATCCGTCGGTCGTACCAAGATCCATCTCTCGCGCGTTGAAATGCTCGATCGAGCGTACTCTGGGATCGTTCAAAAGACTTTCGTGAAGCTGACCGATACCTGAGTCGACAGCCACAACCTCGCGTGCGCCTCTCTTGAGGAGGCAGTCGGTAAAACCGCCCGTAGAAGCCCCGACGTCGACGGCTTTTTTATGATTTACGTTGATCGCAAAGGCATCGAGCGCCGCTTCGAGCTTCATTCCGCCTCTGCTTACGTAGAGGAATACCTGCTCGATCTTGACGTCGTGCTCGATAGTCTCGTTGATCGGTGCTGAGGATTTTTTGATCTTGACACCGTCGACCGTGACCGCGCCTGCGTCTATAAGATCCTGCGCCTTTTTTCTGCTTTGGGTATATCCCGCGGCGTGAAGATAAACGTCGGCTCTCATTACATTATAAAGAACATAGCCGCCGCTACGACAACGCCGAGAAGGAAGCCCATAAATACTTGGAAGGGTGTATGACCGACAAGCTCCTTGAGACCCGTGTTGATGTCCTCAGCCTTACCAGAAAACAGTTCTTTCGTTATTCTGTTGAGTATCGTTGCCTGCTTGCCCGTCTCATATCTTACGCCCGATGCGTCGATCATTACGATGACCGCCAGAACACCTGCACACGCAAATGCCGCAGAGCCAAAGCCCTGAGAAAGCCCTATGGCGCAAGCGAGCGCAACTACCGCAGCCGCGTGCGAGCTGGGCATTCCTCCGGTCGAGAAAAGCAGAGTTGTCAGCGACATTTTTCTGTTCTGAAAAACGCCCGTGAATATTTTTATTATCTGAGCCGAGAGCCAAGCAACTACCGCGCTCATCAGCATATAGTTACCGAAAAAGTCCTTTACTGATTGCAAAAAAACGTCCATTTTCCCTCCGTGGTTATTTGTTTCTCTGCAGCAGATACCACGCAAGCTCGCGCAGTGTATCGCTGTTCTCTATCGTTTCTATATCCGCTATTGCCTGCTCTGTCAGACACTTTGCGTAATCCTTTACGCCGTCTATATCAAAGAAGGTCAAAAAAGTCGTTTTGTTGTTGTCCCTATCCGAAAGTGTCTTTCCTACCACGCTCTCATCTCCGATAACGTCAAGCAGGTCGTCCACCGCCTGAAATACCACGCCGATCGCTCTTGCATACGCGCAAACGCGGAGCGTTACCTCGTCGTCGGTCTTCTTGCCTGCCGCAAGGCAGCCGAGAAGCGCCGAGACCTCGATCATTTTTCCGGTCTTGAGCGAGTGGAGCGTAAGAAGCTCGTCGAAGCTGAGCTTTCTTCCCTCACCCTCCAGATCGGTGACCTGACCACCTATCATTCCCTCGTCGCCTGCGGCATTCGAGAGTGCGGCTACCGCCTCTGCGAGCACACTCGAGGGTACGTTTGCCTTTGTAAGTGCCAGAAACGCGTTTGTGAGAAGCGCATCGCCTGCAAGAAGTGCGTAGGCTTCGCCGTAGACCTTGTGATTTGACGGCTTGCCGCGTCTGAAATCATCGTCGTCCATGCAAGGCAGATCGTCGTGGATGAGCGAGTATGCGTGTATAATTTCGACAGCCGCCGCAAATGGCATTGACGCGCTAAGATCTGCGCCGAGCATCCTTGCGATCTCGTTGACGAGAAAGGCGCGTATGCGCTTTCCGCCGCCAAGCAAGGAGTACTTCTCTGCCTGCATTATTATGCCGAGGCATCCGCTCTCGCTCTTGTCCTCAAAGAAGTCTGCGAGTGCATTCTCGGTCAGCTCGCAATTCTTTTTGAGTGCAAGCTCAAGTGAAGTAAAATCGGTCATATTCATTCGTTATCCATAGGAGCGATATCGCTCTCAACAAGCTCGCCGTCAGCAGAGGTCGCGAGCATCTTTATCTTTCTTTCGGTAGCTTCGAGCTTGGAGTTGCATGCCGCCGTGAGCTTAACGCCCTCCTCGTAAAGAGCAAGCGCGCGCTCAAGCGTTACTCCCTCACGCGAGAGTTCCTCGCAGATAGCGTCAAGGCGCTTCATAGCCTCCTCAAAGCTTAATTCCTTTTCTTTCATAATATTCCTCTATCAGTTACTTTTTATATCCGTGATTATCGCTCTCGCCTCGCCGTCGGAAAGCACTATGCTTATCTCGCTGTCAAGCGTAAGCTCATCCACAGAGCTTACTATCTTTCCTTCCCCATTCTTGGTAACGCTGTATCCGCGTCCAAGCACAGCCAAGGGATTGATAAGCGAGAGCGCCTGCGCCGTAGCGGCGAGTCTGTCGCGATTGTTTTTGCATATGCCGCTGATCAGGCTATGCAAAAGCTCTGTCTTATATGTCAGAGTCTGTCTGTCGCTTTCAAGTCTTGCGGCAGGCGAGCAAAGCTCAAGTCTCTTTGCGTTCATCAAGAGCAGATTTTTCTTCTCTGCGACGGTGCGCGCCACTCTGCCCGAGAGCCTATCGCTCGCATCCGCAACTCTTTGCAGATACTCGACTCTGTCGGGCACCGCGAGCTCAGCCGCCGCCGAGGGCGTAGGAGCGCGGCAATCGGCGACGAAGTCGCAGAGTGTGAAATCTGTCTCGTGACCAACCGCAGAAATCGTCGGTATCGCAGATGCCGCAAGCGTGCGAACGACTCGCTCGTCGTTGAACGCCCACAGATCCTCGATAGATCCGCCGCCTCTTCCGATGATTATTACGTCGCAGGCAGAATAAGCGTTGAGAAGCTCGATAGATCTGCACAGCGACTCGGGTGCTCCTTCTCCCTGAACGAGCGAGGGGCAAAGCAATATCTTCGCCGCAGGCCATCTTCTGCCCGTGACGTTTATCATATCTCTTATCGCCGCTCCCGTGGGAGAGGTGATAATTCCTATACAATCGGGTATCTTCGGAAGTGTTCTCTTACGCTCGGGGGAGAAGAGTCCTTCTTCCATAAGCTTTTTCTTGAGTCGCTCGTACTCAAGCTGAAGCGCGCCTATTCCGTCATCGACCATAGCCGAGACGTATATCTGGCACTTTCCGCTCTTTTCGTACATAGAAATTCTTCCGTACGCACGGACTCGCATACCGTTTCGCGCTGTAAAACGCATCGTCGATGCTGCGGAACGAAACATTACCGCCGACAGCTCTGCTTCCTCGTCCTTGAGTGTGAAGTAGAGATGTCCGCTTGAATGGTATTTGAGGTTTGATATCTCACCGATAACGCAAACGCTTGAGAGTAGCGCATCGTTATCCATCAGCATCTTTACGTAGCGGTTAAGCTCTCCGACTGAGAGCGCACCGTCGCGCTGATCGCGTGTCATAGCTCCGAAGTTCATCTGTTCACCTCCGCGATAGCGCGAAATCTTGTAAGCAGCGCCACGCCTGCCGCGTTGTCTGCCGAAAATTCCGGCTCAGAGAAGAGCGCGTCTCGTCCTTTTGCTAAAGACGGGCGCATAAGCTTATTCGACATCACGCCGCCTGCGTACAGCACGGGCATATCTCCGTATTTTTCGAGTATCTGCGAGGTCATCTCGCACAGCGTTCTGCAAATAAAATCAAACCCGAACGCCGCGACCGCCTGCTTGTCCTCGGTGTCCTTATACATCTTTGCCGCGATATTCTCAACTCCCGATAGACTGCAACAGCCGTCACTCACGCACACGCGGCGCTTCTCGGTCTTGCCCTCAAAAGATGCCGCCAAGCGTTCAAGCTCGCGACCGCAAGGAAAATCAAGCTCCAAAGCCACACCGACGCGGTCGATTGCCTGCCCTGCGTTGATATCATTGGTCTCGCCGACAAGCTGAATATCAAAATCGCTCTTGTCTTCATTCGGAGTGACGAGGAGCGCCTCGGTAGTGCCGCCAGAGACGTGAAAAGCGAGAAATCTGCCGCTAAGCAGTCTGTCGCTCTCGCCCGAGGAATATGCCGCCGCCATAACGTGACCGTGCTGATGCGAGGTCTCGTAAACTCGAAGTCCGCGCGACGCCGCAAACGACTCTGCCGCCGCCATTCCGCAAAGAAAGCACGGCATATAAGAGCCCTCGGCTCTTCTCGGTGTCGAAGACACACCTACCGCGATCGGCTCGTAGCCATCAAGCACACCCGAGAGCCTTTTGCAAAGCTCAGGCAGATTTTTGGTATGTGCAAATACCGCATCCGACTGTCTCAGTCCTCGCTCGCCGCTCTTGACCGGCAAGGGAGATTTGAGATTTGCTATCACGCGTCCGTCGATATCGCACATCGCGATCGAGGTCGTGTAGTTGCTGGTGTCAAACGCGACCACGCATTTTTTCTGATCAGTCATTTTTAGTCTTTCCCTCAGCCTCAAGCGCGCTCTTGATAGAGTTGAGAACTCCGTTCACGAATGCCTTTGCCTTGGGATCGTCAAATTTCTTGGTAAGCTCGATAGCCTCGTTGATAGACACGCTGTACGGGATATCCTCACAGAAGAGCATCTCGTAAACTGCGAGTCTCATAACCGAACGCGAAAGGCGGGTAAGTCTGTGAGTCTTCCAACCGTTAGAGTTCGCGCCGATAAGCTCGTCGATCTTCTCCCTATTTTCGCATACGCCGAAGTAGGCAGCTTTTATATATTCATCCTCGGGGATCTCGCGATTCTCAGTAGAAATTGCGAATATCTCGCTCGAATTTTCCTCAGTCTTGAACTCTGTTTCGAAGAGCAGACCGACAACGACCTCTCTTGCTTCTTTTCTTTTAAGTGCGCTCATTTTGTAATTTTCCTTTCATCTGACAGATATGTCAAAAAGCCATTGGGCACAAAAATCCATACTAATTATATTATAAAACTTATTTGTCAAAAAGTCAAGGTAAAATGAATATTTTTCATAAATATTCATTCATTTTTTGCATAAAAAGGCACCCGCCTTGGCGTACCTGCCGTAGAGCAGGTACGCCAGCTATGATCGCCTGCGGCGAGTTTAGAGTTATGATTGCCTTCGGCAAGTTATGATACCCCTTCGGTGCAGTTTGAAGCAACAAGGCGATCATATCATAACGATTGCATTTTTTCGCAGCAAAATGCAAACTCATAACGGTGAGTGTGAGCGAGCCTCATCACTCATAACTAAAATAGCATTTGTATCTTCAAATGCGGTGCTTCTCAAGAAAAAAGGACGAGGAATTTTCGCAATTCTTCGTCCTTTTGTTGTCGGTAGGTGGTATTCCGGTTAATTCTGCTCTATCGCAGATACCCCTTCGCGAGTGCCAAATTTAACATTCAGAACGTAAACTTTTCCCAAGGAAGTTCTGCGTCTGCCTTCTTGGTGAGGACGTCGTTGATGTGGAGAAGAAGCGGGAAATCATTCTTATCTACCACGCCCTTCTCTGCACTCACAAGAATTGCTCTTGCAACGCGCTCCGCAACTACGAGCGACTCGAGAGTTACGCCGTTGAGTTCAGCCTTTGCCTCGTCGATGTTAAGACCTCTGCCGAGAAGGATGCCGACGAGTCTTGTACGTCCACCGTAAACGGTAACGTAAAGGTCGCCGAGACCTACCTTGAGGTTTTTGAGCGTGAGCGCGCCCTGGAAATCGAGAAGCTTATACATCTCCTCAACTGCCTGACCGAAAACTGCTGCCTGAGAATTGAAGTGAAGCTCACTGTCAATTCCGAATTCCTTCTGGTTAAGACCGATGGTAAGCGCGATACCGAGTGCGTAGCCGTTCTTGAGTGCAACTGCGCTCTCAATTCCTACGACGTCAGTGGTGATGCTGATATGATAGTACTCGGTCTGCATAATAGCCTTGAGCTTTGCGAGAGTCTCCATATCGTCACCGCAGAATGCGACCTCGGTCTGATCGTGTGCAACAAGCTCGTAGCTCGTGCAAGGACCGCCGACTGCGTTGAGCGAGAGCTTCTTTCCAAGCGTTTCTGCCTTTGCGCGCCAAAGATCAGGGTAAGTAAGAAGCTTGCCCTCGGGAGTGTCCATAAGTCCCTTGGTTACGGTGAGCACGGGGATATTCTCGGGGATAAGAGGAAGGATAACGTCGCCGAACCACTCAACACCGAAGCTCGAAACGCCACCGATGATCATATCAGATCCCTCGATAGCCTTCTCTACGTCCTCTATCTGATAGAACTTGAGTCCTGCGGGAAAATCCTTTGTGAACTTGGGGTGTCTATTGGTAGCGATAGAAGTCTCGATGATCTCTCTGTCAAGGTGAGTACCAACGAGTCTTACCTCGTGTCCGTTCTCTCTTGCGGGGAAAGCGAGAGCGGAGCCCATCATTCCCGCGCCGATTATAGTTACTACAGCCATTTTTTACTCCTTTTTCAATAAAAATAAGGGAGAATTGATCTCCCTTATTTTATATATTCAAGATCAATTACTGATTGTTGGTGAGCTTTGCGATCTCTTCTGCAAAGTTCTCTTCTCTCTTCTGGATACCCTCACCCTTCTCGAAACGGAAGAAGCCGGTGATCTTGATGTCGCCGCCAAGCTCCTTAGCAGTGTTTGCAACGTACTTACCAACGGTAACGTCGTCGTCCTTGAAGTATTCCATATCGAGCAAGCAGTTGTTCTCGTAGAACTTACCAAGCTTACCAACTACCATCTTCTCAAGAATGTTAGCAGGCTTGCCAGCGTTCTTGGGATCGTTTGCCATCTGAGCAAGGATGATAGCCTTCTCTTCCTCGATTACAGATGCGGGAACCGACTCTCTGTCAAGGTAAGGAGTGGTGAAAGCACCGATCTGGAGAGCGATGTTCTTGGTGAACGCTACGAACTCTTCCTTAGCGGCAACTGCCTCGTCAGCCTCGAAGCTAACTACTACACCGATGCTACCTGCACCGTGGATGTAAGTGCTGGTAAGGCCTTCTGCGATTGCGAAACGGCGGATGCTGAGCTTCTCACCGATAACGAAGATCATCTCCTTGAGCTTAGCGTCAACGGTTACGTCACCGTCTACGTAGGTAGAAGCGAGGAGCTCGTCAACATTTGCGGGCTTGTTAGCGATGATGGTCTTGAGGATGTTCTTTACAAACTCCTGGAAGGAAGCGTTCTTAGCAACGAAGTCGGTCTCGGAGTTAACCTCAACGATCGCGGTTACGCCGTTCTCGCTCATAATGTCAACGATACCGTCAGCAGCGATTCTGGTTGCTGCCTTTGCCTCTGCCTTGAGCTCGCCTCTCTTACGGAGGATCTTTATTGCTTCTTCTGCGTCGCCGTTAGCCTCTACGAGAGCCTTCTTGCACTCCATCATACCGATACCGGTCTTAGCGCGGAGCTCGGCAACGTCTTTTGCTGTGATGTTTGCCATAGTCTTATAATTCCTTTCGTATTATTTACTTGTTTGTGGTAAAAATTACTCTGCGTCAGCCTCTGCTGCCTCAGCTTCCTCTGCGGGAGCCTCGGTAAGCTGCTCGCCCTGCTTACCCTCGATAACTGCATCAGCAAGTACGGAGGAGATAAGCTTGATAGCGCGGATAGCGTCATCGTTACCGGGAATTACGTAATCAGCGTCGTCGGGGTCACAGTTGGTATCAACGATAGCAACTACCGGAATACCGAGCTTCTTAGCCTCGAGGACTGCGTTTCTTTCCTTCTTGGGATCTACAATGAAGATAGCTGCGGGAAGAGTATCCATAGTCTTGATACCGCCGTAGTTCTTCTCGAGGTCGAAGATCTCCTTCTGCTTTGCAGCAACTTCCTTCTTAGGAAGGAGATCAAAGGTTCCATCCTCCTGCATCTTCTCAAGTGCGTTGAGTCTGCCGATGGATCTCTTAATGGTCTTGAAGTTGGTCATCATACCGCCGGGCCAACGAACGTTTACGTAGTACATACCGCAACGTGTAGCCTCTTCCTTGATCGCATCTGCAGCCTGCTTCTTGGTACCAACGAAAAGAACGTTGCCACCCTCTGCTGCGATGTCGCGAACGAAGTTGTATGCTTCGTCAAACTTCTTAACGGTCTTCTGAAGGTCGATGATGTGAATACCGTTTCTCTCAGTGAAGATGTACTCCTGCATCTTAGGGTTCCATCTTCTGGTGTGGTGTCCGAAATGAACACCTGCTTCAAGCAACTGCTTAATAGTAATAACAGACATTTTATGGCCTCCTTCGGTTTTTTCCACCACGTTTTCCTCGGCGATTTATCGCCCGTGCGCCTCACGAAGCGACACCGAACCGCCCCACAGGAACGTGTGTGTATTATTATTTTTACGCTCGACATATGTCGACGCGCAAATTACAGTTGATTATATCACACATATTTATATTTTGCAATAGCTGCGTGTGAAATTAACAAATTGTTTACAATTATTTTTTGTTTTTCTTCTCTTTTGGTTCGGTATTCTTCTTTTTCGGGAAGGTCATCGCTATATAGCACACAAGAAATGCTATTGTGGGAACGAGTGTGAGCAGCGTATAGAGAATAGGGCTGCGCACAAGTCCGAAGAGTATACCGAACGGAGTGAGGAGGCTCAGCAACAAAAATACCGCTACGGTGCAGAGCTCGATAATGAAGAGCTTTTGCGAGAAAAGCTTTTTGAGTGCCCTTCCGTCCATAATATCGCCCACGTAAATACAAACGAAGAGTGCAAGCTGGAGCAGAACGAGAGATATAAAGGTATACTCTGCGGTATAGAAATACTTGCCGAACGCATCTATCAGTCCTGCGAGATTAGGCAGTACTACACAAAGGAACGCGCCGAGCATCGAGGATGCCACGAGAGCCTTATGGTTCTTGAGTGTACCCACGAAATCTATATTCAAAAGCTTTTGTTTGACATCTCGCGTCAGCATTCCTCCTCGGCGGTGATCTGCGGCAAAAAGGAAAAGTGCGAACAGATCGAGTCCGAAGCCGAGCAAGAGCATATGTCTTGAGTCGGCTATCGTCTGTCCCATTCTCATCGGGAACGCGATGGCTATTACGCGCATCACCTGCGCAAAGAAGAGATATACTGCGAAGTTATAGAAGTTTCTGTAAGCCAGACGGCAGCAGCCTATCGCGGTCGCAAGCGGTCCGAGTCCGCCCTTGGAATTGTTCGGGCGCATAAGAAGTATATCAGCCTCTGCTCTGACGAGCTGCGTACAGGACGCGGAGCTCTGCTCACCGGGGACCTGTAGAGAGTGTATCTCCTCGTTGAGTCCACCGCTCGCGTAAGGTCTTATTGGTGCGCAGGAGATAAACAGATCACTCTGCGCTATGGCATCCGACGCGTAATCCGTAAATCCGCAGATTGCGACCTTCTTGCCGCTCTTTTTGATGTGCTCGACGAGCATAGTTATATCCTTAGCGTCAAAGCCGCTGTATTCGTCAAAGCTGCCGAACGAGAAGGTTATATCTCTTCCCTGACGTGCGAGGTCCGACTTATACGCTCTGTTTCCGCGGCGCAACAGATCGGGGATCTCTGCACTGCGCTGACGGTCGGGACAGTTAGAAAAGGAGATTATCGCAGTTCCGGTCTTTCTCACGGCTGATACCGCCTTGGCGAGTTCGGGATCAGAACCCTCGTGCAGCACGAGCATACCGACGAAGCATCTATCCTCTGCAGTTCCTACCGAGAACGCGATCGGCTTTCTTCCCATCGCGACGAGGTTATCAAAGCCTCTTATAAGCGATTCTGTGCCACCTGTGCTCAAGGGTTTCTTAGCACCTGCGACCATAACGTATCTGCAATTTCTCAGAGCTGAGGAATTCATAGAAACGCTCATCTCTGTCTTGACGCCCTTGTCTGTATAGCTGATAATTTCCTGCGCGTTCTTGTCGACACAGGGCAGATAAGAATGTATCTGACAGCGTATCTTGAGCGCGCCGACGTCAACTCCCGATATCTTCATAAACTCTCGAATTCCGATCTCAAGCTCGTTGTTCTGCACCGCGCCGATAGATATGGCGGGGGCGGACGAGCGCGCGCTTGAATAGAGCGCTATAAGCTCGCAAAGCGTGCCCGAGGTCTGTCCGATATGCTTGAGGTCTGCCGTCTCTCCGTCAGCCGTCACGAGTCTCTCGAAATGCAGAATTCCGTCGGTCGCTATGCTTCCGTCGAGCAAAAGCAGATAATCTATATCCGCAAGCTTATCAAACGCGTCAAGAGAGCGCATTATGCAGGGATCCTGCGAGGTGGCGGCTCTGCGGATAAATCTTGCGTAAAAATGGCAAAAGAGGTTATGTGAGCGTGAAAGCAAGGAGCACGAGCCTATTGTAAGTGCGAGAAGAACTGCCTCTGAGAGCACCGTGCTACCGCCTTCGAAATTACCGAAAAGTACAGAGAAGATACAGAACGGAAATGCGAGCAGAAGCAAGAGCATTCCGAGCTTTGAGCATTTCTTCTTGAATGCAGCAAGTCCTTCGGGAAGCTCTCTTGAGGGAAGCTCGGTAAAGCCGCCCGTCATCGCTCCGAGATAAGTATATTTTCCGAGAGCCGTAACTATCGCTCTTCCGCTACCATCGAGCACCGTCGAGCCTGCATGGAGCATATTTGTCATATTCTCCGCATAGATCTCTCCCTCGCGTACTGCGCCGTTTGCGTATTTTTCAAGAAGCTTTTCATTCTTCTTGTCGACTCGCATACGCACTTTGAGTTGGTCTGAATGAACGAGCCTTGCATCGCATCCGAGTATATCTCCCTTCTCGACGAGTATAACGTCACCTGCGACGAGATCGCGGTACTCGACGACGTAAAGCTTTCCACCGCGTATAACTCTCGCCATCGGCGTAAAGAGATCCGCGGTCGACTCGACCGTACGCTTATCACGGTAATAAATAAAGAAGGAAACGCCTATATTTACCGCTATGAGCAAAAGTATTCCGCTACCGATGACCGCGTCTCCCTCGAAGAAGAGAGAAAACAATGCAAGCAAGGTCAGAAGTACTAAGAAGATATCCGAGAAAAGATCGAGAAGCATTTTATCTATTCTCGTCTTCTTCACAGTAAAGAAGGGCTCTTCCTTCTTGCTACGTTCTGCGCGCGAAAGTGCCGCCGCGAGAGGAAGTCCCGAGGCGGCGTTGGTTTTCAGTTTCTTTTCGATCTGCTCGACCGACATCAAAAACCACTTTTCGTTCATCATAATTTAAATACACTCTACAGTCAGTTTATTTTCATCCTTTGAGTAAACAAGGCTTGCTCCGCTTATTTTTCTGGAGTAATCCGAGATTATTGCCTCTGCAAGCAGATCCTCGACGTTAGCACGGATAAATCTGCGCATATTTCTTGCACCGAACCTGCGCGAGAAGGAGTTTTTCGCAATAAATTCGACGGCTTCGTCGGAATATACGAATTTAATTCCCTTCTCTCCGAGTGCCGTCTTGAGCTCGTCGAGCATAATGCGAGCGATGCTCTTAAAGTCGGTCTCGTCGAGCGAGCGGAAGGTGATTATCTCGTCAACGCGATTGATAAATTCGGGGCGGAGGAAGCTTGAGAGTGCCTTCATTGTCTTGCTCTCGGAAAGCGCGCCCTCCTCAGAGAAAAATCCTACCGTTGCGCCCGAGTTATCAGAGCCTGCGTTGGTCGTCATTACTATGACGGTATTTTCAAAATTGACAGTCTTTCCTCTTGCATCGGTGATACGTCCGTCGTCGAGTATCTGCAAAAGGATATTGAGCACGTCGGGGTGTGCCTTCTCGATCTCGTCAAACAGAACTACCGAGTACGGTCTGCGTCGGATCTTCTCGGTGAGCTGTCCCGCCTCGTCATATCCGACATATCCGGGAGGCGCTCCTATAATTCGCGACACCGAATGTTTTTCCATAAACTCGGACATATCGAGTCTGATAAGCGTTTCGGGAGAATGGAAAAGATCAGCAGCAAGCGTTTTTACAAGCTCGGTCTTACCTACGCCCGTAGGTCCTGCGAATATAAACGATACCGGCTTTCGTTTGTAGGAAATACCTGCTCTGCTGCGCTTGATAGCTCTTGCTACCGCGTATACCGCCTCGTCCTGACCGACGATCTTGGTCTTGAGTCGGTCTGCGAGCTTATCTATCTGCTCAAATTCGTTCTCGCTGATATCAGTTGCGGGAATTCCCGTCCAGATCTCGATGACTTCTGCAATATCCGCCTCACTCAGCACCACCGTCACGATATCGGGTTCGATCTCACGCAGGCGTTCGGAAAGCTTGATCTCCTTGGACTTGATCTGCGCGATATCCTCGTAGCATCTCTGGGCTTCTTTATCGTCCGAAGGTGTATCCGCCTCGAGTGCCTCTCTCTGCTCTCTGAGTGTAAGAAGTTCCTCGCGGATCTGCTGAGTCTCGTTGAGCACGGGGCTTGTGAGCGAGAGATGAGATGCCGCCTCGTCAAGCAGGTCGATCGCCTTATCGGGAAGATATCTGTCTGTGATATATCTCTCAGAGAGAGTGACCGCTCTTGCGACTACCTCGTCGGGTATTCTTATAGAGTGGAATTCCTCGTAGTAGTGCTTTATTCCCGCAAGCATCTCTATGCTCTCTTCGATCGAAGGCTCTGCGACCGTCACAGGTTGAAAACGGCGCTCGAGCGCGGTATCCTTTTCGATATACTTTCTGTACTCGTTGAGCGTAGTCGCACCTATGATGCGCACCTCGCCTCTCGAAAGTGCGGGCTTGAGAATATTAGCCGCGTTAACGCTTCCCTCGGAGTCTCCGATACCGACGATGTTATGCACCTCGTCGATGACGAGTATTACGTTCCCCGCCTCCTTGACCTCTTTGAGAAGTCCGATCATTCTCGACTCGAACTGACCGCGGAACTGCGTCCCTGCGACAAGCGCGGTCATATCAACGAGATAGATCTGCTTTCCGCGGAGCTTATAAGGAACGTCGTTGTCTGCGATCTTCTGCGCGAGTGCCTCTGCTATCGCCGTCTTGCCGACACCCGGCTCACCTATGAGGCAGGGGTTGTTCTTCTGACGTCTGCAGAGTATCTGTATAACTCTGCCAAGCTCCTTCTCTCTACCGATTATGCGGTCGAGCTTGCCATCCTGCGCTCTCTTGGTAAGATTGCGGCAGTAGGTATCAAGGAACTTATATTTCTTAGGCTTCTCGGTCTTGTCCTTCGCGCGTCTTGCGCCGCCCGACACGTTGGGGGCGTTTGCGGGGAGCTCGCCCTCTCCGAAGAGCTGAGGCATATCTATAGCCGGAGCACCGCCCTCCTCGAGATCGTCGTTATCCGAGGGGACCATGCCCTTTTCAACGAGCTCACCGAACTCGTTCTCCATCGATTCCATCTGCTCGGGAGTAAGACCGAGATGGCTCATCACGTCACCGAGCATATTATCTATCGGTACTCCGAGATCCTTTGCACACTTCATGCAAAGTCCCTCGTTGACCTTATTGCCGTTCTCAAGCTTGGTCACGAACACGACCGCGACTCGCTTGTGGCATCTTGAACACATTACCATATTAAGACCTGTTATTCCTTTCGGTTATCTTTCGGTTATTTTATTACCTTTCTTAAAGTACCGCGGTCAACTTCCTCTTTCTTGAGCTTTGAGTAGTGCTTTACGTAGCCCGCAAAAGCGATAAGAGCGAAGACCGCAACAACGGCAAACATAATGATTGCTACCACGGGGGTTTCAGCCAAGAATTTTCTGAAAACTATAGATACGAATATAGCGAGATAGAAAAGGCAGACTGCAGCCTTACCGTACCACTTGCTGACCACGACTACGCTGCGACGCTTAATGACGAGAAGTCCCGTGATAAGCGTTGCAAGCTCCTTGGCAAAAAAGATGAGCGCAAACCATATCGGCACGAGATGCTTTATGCAAAGACAGACGAGAGCCGTGCACTGCATAAGCTTATCCGCGAGCGGATCGAGTATCTTTCCAAGATTGGTTATCCAATTAAATCTTCTCGCAAGATAGCCGTCAACCACGTCGGTAGCTCCTGCGGTAAGGAAGATAATAAGTGCCCATATGGGAGACTCCAATGCAAAGAAGACTACGACGAACACAAAGACGAGTATTATGCGTATTACAGATAAGATATTGGGGATATTCTTGAGTTTCATTATATGTTTTCCATCCTTGATCGAATTTATTGGATTTATCCGGATTTATTATCCTATGTCAGCACTACTGTTTTTTGCCAAACACGAGGTATTCTGCGCGTGCGTCACCGCAGACCATAGCAGTATCCTCGCCGTATATCAGCATCTTTCCTGCCTCACATGCGAGAAATTCGCTTTCCTCTCTCTTGAGGTCGGTGCGTATAACACCGGTCGCCGTTCTCATAAAGAGATGATCTCCCTCAATTGAGACTGAGGACACGTTTTCCGCAATAGAGCTATTATACACGAGATCGCCCTTTTTGTCAAACACGGTCACGCTCTTTTGCGACTGTGAACCCGTGACCACCGCAAGTCCATCTGAGCTTACCTCAAACGCGCGGATGCTCTCGCCGTAAAAGGTGAGCTCCTCGGTCTCTTTGCAATTTTTATCGTAAATATGCACTGAGGTATTGGTCAGAAGTGCTATACGGTCTCCGTCGATAAACGAGCACCCAATCGGGAATTCACCGTCGATCTCGACCTCACCGAGCTTTGACGCGGTCTGCTTGCTTGCGATATCGTAAAGGGTCAGCGTTGCAAGTCCCTTGCCCGTTCCTGCCTGATATGACACCTTGCAGAAGCGATCGCCATCCGAGCTGAGCGACATATCCATAACGTACTTACTATCGGGCACGTTGCCGCGGTACTTAAGATCCTTGCCGTAAAATCTTATCACCGCCTTGCCGTCGTCGTTCTTGGTCGCTATTGCGAATGAACCGTCTGGGGCAAAGGTTGCATCTGTAATCGGGCTGTCAAGCTGCTCGGTATACACCTGCGAGAATGAATTGTAGACCGAGAATGCCGAGCCCGCGCTGTCGTAAACTAAAACGTACTTATCACAGCACACTATGTTTGGTGAATAATATTCGTTATTGCTCTTGAGCGTTCTTCTGCCGCCCGCGGTAAAGACAGAGACTGCCGATGGAGACGCGCTGACGAGACCGCCGCGATATAGTGCGAAGGTCTGTCTTGAGTCCGAGTCGTAGGAGAGCACCTGATACTGCGGTACTTCGCTGTCTGCCGCGCTCGAGAAATCCTTCATAAGATAGAAGAAGTTATCAAACGTTATCTCCTTGTAGTTCGTCACCACTGAGAATACAAGGAATATTGCGAGTATGAGCCACAAGAGTCGCTCGCCAACCTTGTAGAACGCCGATACCGACGCGTAATAAACGTCGCCTGCCGCGTTGAAATCCTCGTGGCGAAGCACTCGCTCCTTCTGAGGCTCGGGGTTAAAGTAATCTCCGACCTTATAGAAGAACTTGTTCGTGCCCTCGCCGTCCTCTTTTTTCTTAAAGAAGGCGCGCTTGCCATCCGCATTCTTCTTGACGGGATTTATCCGCTCAAGCTT
>JAFTKL010000007.1 GCA_017453285.1 Clostridia bacterium
AAAAAGAAACACGCGGTAGCGAGCTGTCCGCGTGTTTCCACCTCGCATTTGTGCAAAACCACCGTCTGTTATGTCGCTACCCTTACAGACATCCCAAACCTCGATCGAGGCAGACATAACGACCACGCACAAACCCCATAACAGCCCCATTCAAGTTCTTTGCGCCACTTTCTACGAAAGAAAGTGGCAAAAACACGCCATAAGCTAACTCTCCATTGACTTTAGGCGGATTTTGTGCTAAAATATATAGATGTAGATAATTTCCCGCCGAAATGGCGGAATAAAGAGGATAAATATGTCAGAGTTTACAGATATTGTAATAATTGGCGCAGGCCACGCGGGAATTGAAGCCGCGCTGGCTGCCGCAAGGACGGGCGCGGACACCGTTCTGTTCACCATGTCGCTTGAATCTATTGCGAATATGCCCTGCAATCCCTCGATCGGAGGCACAGGAAAGGGCCACCTCGTCTATGAGATCGATGCGCTCGGCGGCGAGATGGGCAGAGCCGCCGACCTCGTGACGCTCCAATCACGCACACTCAATCTCGGCAAGGGCGCGGCGGTGCACTCAAAGAGAATTCAGGCAGACCGCAAGAAATATCAGAATATTATGAAGCACACGCTCGAGACCACCAAAAATCTGCGTCTCGTGCAGGCCGAGATCGTCTCGATCGAGGTCGAGGGCGGAAAGGTGCGCTCGGTGACAACCCATCTCGGTGAGGTCTGGAAGTGCCGCGCGGCAGTTATCTGCACGGGCACCTACCTCGACAGCCGCGTTTTCGTCGGCGACGTCAACTACGAGAGCGGACCCGACGGCTTTCTCGCCGCTAAAGGTCTTTCCTCCTGCTTGTCAGATCTCGGCGTGCGCCTTATGCGATTTAAGACCGGCACTCCCTCGCGCGTAAACCGCCGCTCGATCGATTTCTCAACTCTTGAGCGTCAGGACGGCGAGAATCCGATAACCCCCTATTCCTACCGCACAGATGACGAATTTTTCACGGGAAAAGAGCAAATTCCGTGTCATATCGTCTATACCAACGCAAATACGCACAAAATTATACGCGACAACATACATCGCTCGGCGATGTATTCGGGTCAGATACACGGCACAGGACCGCGCTACTGCCCCTCGATCGAGGACAAGCTGACGCGATTTGCCGACAAGGAGCGACACCAGCTATTCGTCGAACCGGTCGGCGAGGACACCGAGGAGATGTACATTCAGGGCTTTTCGACCTCGCTCCCCGTTGACGTTCAGCGCGATATGCTGCACTCGCTCGACGGCTTTGCCAACGCAGAGATCATGCGCTACGCTTACGCGATCGAGTACGATTGCGTAGACCCCACCGAGCTCTACGCGAGCCTTGAGTTCAAAAAGATACGCGGACTCTACGGCGCAGGACAGTTCAACGGAACGTCGGGCTACGAGGAAGCCGCCGCGCAGGGACTTATCGCAGGTCTTAACGCCTCTCTCGCGCTTCAGGGCAAGGAGCCGCTCGTGCTCAGCCGCTCCGAGAGCTATATCGGCACTCTGATCGACGATCTTGTCACAAAGGGCACGAACGAGCCATACAGAATGATGACCTCGCGCTCGGAATACAGACTTTTGCTCCGCCAGGACAACGCAGATGCGCGTCTGACGCCCAAGGGATATGCCGCGGGGCTTGTCAGCGAGGAGCAATATCAGGCTTATCTGCAAAAGCAAAAGCTGATCGACGAGGAGATCGATCGCCTCGAGCACACGCATATCTCGCCGCTCCTCATCAATCCTTTCCTCAAAAAGTTCGATCTTCCACCCGTAAACAGCGGATTTTCGCTTGCAGATCTGCTCCGTCGCCCCGAAATGAGCTACGAGCTGCTCGCACAGCTCGACAAGGATCGCCCGACTCTTCCGCCCCGCGTGCTGACGACGGTCGAAGTCAGCGTAAAGTACGAGGGCTACATCAAGCGACAGATAGCAGAGGTCGCGCGTCACCAAAAGCTCGAGAGCAAGGCACTTCCCGAAGATCTTGACTACAAATCGATCAAGGGATTGCGCCTCGAAGCCGCACAGAAGCTTGCGGCACTCAAGCCGCTGACGGTAGGTCAAGCATCAAGAATAAGCGGAGTCAATCCCGCGGACATCTCGGTACTGCTCATTTACCTCGGACTCAAATAAGCAAACGTGAATGTTTCACGTGAAACATCCACCGACCGCACACCAAAATGTTTCACGTGAAACATACAAAATACGAAAATAAATCAGGAGAAAACCGTGAATTTTGAAGCTTTTAAGCAAAAAACTATAAAAATATTCGCGCTAAACACAATACTTCCCACACCGACAGACGAGCAGATCGAGAAGCTCTTCGCGCTCACCGAGATAATGCTCGAGGTCAATAAGTCGATGAATCTCACCGCGATCACAGAAGAAAGTGCTGTAATTCTCAAGCACTACGCAGACTCGGTCAGCATCAGCGCGATGATCCCAGAGGGATCACGCGTGCTCGACGTTGGCTGCGGAGCAGGATTCCCATGCCTGCCGCTCGCGATATTCCGACCTGATCTGCGTATTTTGGGGCTTGACAGCACCGCAAAGCGCATAGAATACGTCAAAAGGACAGCAAAGTCGCTCGGACTTGCAAATCTCGATGCGATCAGCGCGAGAGCTGAAGAGCAGGCAAAAAAGTTCGAATTCCGCGAGAGTTTTGATATAGTCACCGCGAGAGCCGTCGCCGCGCTGCCGATACTTTCCGAGATCTGCCTACCGTTTGTTAAGCTCGGTGGCAAATTCATCGCTATGAAGGCGGCGCAGGGCGAGAACGAGACGGCAAGCGCGCTGAACGCGATCAAGCTCTGCGGCGGCAGTATTAAAAATGTCTCTCACATTGATCTGACGGGAGACGGAGAGTCTCTTGAGCATCGCGTGATCGTAGAAGTCAGCAAGACTTCTCAAACACCCGAAAAATATCCACGCCACTACTCACAGATCTCCAAAAAGCCGCTCTGACACGCAAAAATCACAAATTTATTCTTAAAAAGCTCGAAATCGCGCAGATTTCGAGCTTTTTCTTATTGCTATAGTGGTATAATCAAATAAAAAATGTTTCACGTGAAACATTCAAAACGGAGGTCGATTATGTCAAAAGAGTCCAAAAGCTGTTACAGATCCTACGAAATTAAAGAAATCAGATGCGAGTCTATCCGACCGAACCGCGCACAGCCGCGAGAGGAATTTGACAGCGCGTCGCTTGAAAAATTAGCCGAGTCTATCAAAAGATACGGCGTTATTCAGCCGCTTGCTGTCAGACCAAGTGACCCGGGCGACTACTACGAATACGAGCTGATCTCGGGTGAGCGACGCCTTCGCGCATCAAGAATTGCAGGAATTTTCACAGTTCCTTGTGTTATTTTGGATGCAAATTCGCAGATCTCAGCCGAGATCGCGATAATTGAGAACCTTATGCGTAAGGACCTGAATATGTTCGAGCTCGCGTACGGTATGCGAAATTTGATCGAGCAACACGGGCTGACACAGGACGAGCTTGCGAAGAAAATGTCGATGAGTCAATCTGCAATTGCAAACAAGATCCGACTTTTACGTTTTTCCTATGACGAGCAGAGGCTTATACTCGAGTGCGGTCTTTCAGAGCGGCACGCACGTGCGCTGCTGCGGCTTGAGTCTTCTGACGAGCGCCTTGCAACTATCGAGCGTATAGTCGAGCGATCGCTCACCGCCGAGGAGACCGAGGAATACGTGGATTTTCTGCTTTTTGCGTCCGAAGAGCTTGAAAACGTGGGAAAAGATAAGCTATTTGAGGAGTTTTCAGCCGATCGCAGTGCAAAGTCGATCATCCGAGGACTCAAGAAAAAGATCGATACTCTCAAGAAAAACGGCAGATCGGCTTCTATGACTGTCAACGAGCGAAGCGACGCGATCGAGCTGACCGTGCGCATCGACAGATAATGTTTCACGTGAAACATCGACAAAACTTCCGAAAATTTACGAAAAATCCCTAAAAAATTGCAAAACTCTCTTGAAATATATATAATATTGTGTTATAATAATTATAACTATAATGCGATCAGTGTTTCTTCTGTCAATATTTTACATCGTCGCTAAAATATGTCGATTTTATGAACGAAAGGATTACATAAATGGGAAAGATCATTTCTTTTGCTAACCAGAAGGGCGGCGTCGGCAAGACCACCTCCTGCGTTAACATCGCGGCGTCTCTCGGCGTCCTCGGCTTCAAGGTGCTGATCATCGACCTTGACCCCCAGGGCAACGCGACGAGCGGCGTCGGAATTTCCAAAAAGCTGCTCAAGGCTACCACCAAGGAGCTCCTCACCGGCGAGATTCCCGTCGAACAGATCATTCAGGAAACTCCATACAAAAATCTCCACGTGATACCCACCAATACCGCGCTCGCAGGCGCAGAATTCGAGCTTTTTGACATCGACGAGCCTGAATTCCGTATCAAAAAGGGTCTCGAGAGCGTTAAGGATAACTACGATTACATCCTCATCGACTGCCCTCCCTCACTCGGAATGCTCACCATCAACGCGTTCACCGCGAGCGACGGAGTGATCGTGCCGATGCAGTGCGAGTTCTATGCGCTCGAGGGTCTCTCTCAGCTCATGGTAACCATCAACCGCATCAAGAGAATGTACAACCCCGAGCTTTCTATCACGGGAATACTTATCACGATGTACAACGGCAGACTCCTGCTCTCGATGCAGGTCATCGCCGAGCTTGACAAGCACTACAGTGACAAGATCTTCAGAACCAAGGTCTCGCGTAACGTCAAGCTCACCGAGGCTCCCAGCTTCGGCAAGCCTACCTACTACCACGACAAGAGCTCCAAGGGATCTAAGGAATACCTTGAGGTCGCAAAAGAGCTCGCGACGAGAATTTAAGGAGGCGATATGGCAAATACGCAGAAGAAGCCGACAGGGCTCGGCAGAGGACTTGACGATCTGCTCGAGGATAACACCCCCGATCTGCGCGAGGGAAGGGGCAGCGTGACCGTGAAGGGCGACGCGCCGATAAGAATTACCCCCGCAGGCTCGGCAGAGGTCAAGCCGAAGAATTTATTTGAGACTCAGCACAAGAACAGAAGCGTCAAATCTAACTTCAAAAAGTAAATTTTGAGAAATATATCGCAAAAGTATGAACGAAATATGAATAAAGGTTGGTAAACAAAAATGGCAAAGAATTCAAGTGCGCTCGGCAGGAGCTTCTATGATATCTTCAACGATAATCTCCCCGAGGGCAAAAAGGGTGCGGCAGAAAACGTCCGCATAGCTGACATCGAGCCTCGACGCGACCAGCCCCGAAAGACCTTTACAAAGGACTCGCTCGAGGTGCTTGCGGATTCTATCGCGGTCTACGGCGTTCTTCAGCCTATCATCGTTCGCGAGAGCGAGGTAGCCGAGGGAACGTACGAGATAATCGCAGGTGAACGCCGCTGGAGAGCCGCTAAAATGGCGGGTCTGAGCGAGATCCCCGCGGTCATCTTCGACGGCGATGATCTGAAGGCCGCTCAGGTCGCGCTTATTGAGAATATTCAGCGTGAGGACCTCAACCCCGTCGAAGAGGCGATGGGCTACGGTGCGCTGATAGATAAGTTCGGGCTGACGCAGGATCAGGTCGCAAAGCAGGTCGGAAAGAGCCGCTCGGCTGTTACGAATATACTCAGATTGCTCGATCTTCCCGAGGACGTGCTCGAAATGCTCCGCATCGGCGAGATCACCGCAGGTCACGCACGCGCGCTGCTCGGTCTTGACGACGAGGAGGATATGCTCCCGCTCGCAAATCGCATCGTCGCGCAGAACCTCTCGGTCCGCGAGACCGAAAACTCGGTCAAGCGCATCAACGCGCTCGCTAACCGTAAGGAAGAGAACGAGGAAGAAAAGGTACATCCGCAGATCAAGCTCCATATGAAAGAGCTTGAGCGCCGAGCGATGTCGTCGCTCGGAAGAAAGGTGCGTATCTCGCGCTCGTCCCGTAAAAAAGTCGTCGAGCTTACCTACGACAACGACGAGGACCTCGAGGCTCTCCTCCGCTCACTCTGCGGTCAGGATATCTTCGACGAAAACTAAAGTTTTTGGGAGCGCCACAGAAAAGTTTTGATCAAACTTTTTTAAAAGTTTGTCGCGAGCCGCTGGCGAAACGGCGGTCGCTCTCCGCAGAGAGCGAAACTCCTAAAACGGCGTTTCTCTTTTGCTAACTTTTCTCTTTGCGCCTTTCGTGCCAAAGAGAAAAGTGGTCAACAAAGTTAGATGTCTTAAAAAACATCGCTCACCACAAAAACATATATACTTTTTATCCGCTTTTTCTTTTGACGCAAAAGGTGCAAAAGAAAAAGCTAACAAAAAGAAAACACCGAAAGGGGAGTTTCGCTCGTTGCGACGAGCGACCAAGGCTCTGCCTTTGGAAACCGCAAACTTTTGAAAAAGTTTGATCAAAACTTTCCTGCGCCGCTCTCTCTGACAACGCATTATGCCAAACTATCGTAGGGAATATCGGCGCAAGTTACGTGCAAACCCTATAACAACCCCCCATTCAAGTTCTTTTGGTTCTTTTCTCCGAAAGAAAAGAACGAAAAAATCCTGACTCCATTGACTTTTTCTTCTCACTGTGCTATACTTATCTTAACGGCGAGAGCCGAATACAATGACAAAAGGATAGAAATATGTTGGACGTTACTAAATTCGATCTTGAGAAATTTTTATATCCGGTATGGCAGGGAGAGGTGAGCTATGCCGAGGCGGCATTTGTGCGTGAGTCGGAGAATGGCGGCATTGAGCCTATCGAGCTTCTCTATCCCATCGACGAGATCATCTCGGTCAGAAACGCGGCACTCGACACGCTCTACGCCGAGGGCGTCGACTACACCGTAAAGGACGGCAAGCTCTGCATAATTGAGGGCGGCGCAATCCCGTGTCTTTCCTACGCGGATTATTTCTTTGCGCTTTCCGACGAGGAGCACGCAGAGAACAAGCTTGCAACCAAATTTCCCGCGGCTAACAATCGCGGTTGGGGCTACATCAGAGCCGAGATAGGCGCAACAAAGCCCGGTATGTCGAGATGGACGCTTGCTGTGACCTACAAGCACAGCACGAAGAGCATAATCACTCCGCCTACGATAAAGAAGAACGTCTATGCGTCTCTTATCTCAAAGCTCGAGGCAGGCAAGGAGATAAAGATCGTTGCGACGGGCGACAGTATAACTGACGGCTGGTCGGCATCGGGCAAGAACGGAGTGAATATTCCGCCTTACTGTCCTCAGTACAACGTCCTCGTACAGAATTATATAGAGAGCGCGTACGGCGTAAAGGTCACGCAGAAGAACGTGGGAGTCAGCGGCTCGAACACAAACGGCGGACTGACAAAGCTTGACGAGATCTGCGGAGAGGAGCCCGATCTCGTGATCATCGCGTTCGGTATGAATGACGGCTGCGGCATCGATCCCGAGACCTACACCAAGAATATCAACACTATGGTCGCTACGATAGAAGAGAAGTGTGCTGACGCTTGCATCATAGTTGTCGGCACCTGCCTGCCCAACGACAAGGTCGCGTGGGGCCCCGGCGGCGGATCTCTGCTTCGTTTCCACATCGACTATATCGAGCATCTGAGAGCGGCTGAGAAGCTCTGGAAGAATGCGGCGCACGCTGACGTCACGACGGTGAACATCGAGATGTTCGGTAGAAAGGTATATCAGGACGTTGCAGGCTCGAACTCCAACCATCCCAACGACTATATGCACAGAGTCTACGCGCAGACACTCATCAGAACCATCTTCGGAGACTACGCAAAATAAACTAAAAACGATACCGACGGTTGCGTGCAACCGTCGGTATTTTTGTTTACCATTTATGCTCGAACATACCCTTGAACAGACAGTAATGATGAAGAAGTATTTCTTCTGCTCCAAAAGCGTTGTGATCTATAAGACCTTCGTTTGATTCGTAGGTCGAACTTATAGCACCACAAACGTGATGTATCGCTGTGGTGAGATTGAAGGGAGGGGGAGTTTTGGGATCATCCTCGGGGATGGGGCGAATGTGAGTCTTCAGACCGAGCGCCTCCTGGTTCTTTGCTATCTCGGTAGCGAGAGCGTATACCTCACGGTTGACGTACTTGGGAACGTAATCGGGCTGGAGCAGCTCGTTGGTGGTGTTCGAGCCGCCGTGAAGCGCGATGACGCAGTTGGGTGCCTCGTCGTCGCAGAGTTTCATAAGAGCAACCGTCTCGCTCGCCATGGGAGCGAAGAAATTATCGTGCATAAGATTTATGCCGTCGTCGTTAAAGTAAGAGCCGAGAAATCCCGATGCATCCTTGATGGGATGAATTCTCTTGCACTCGGGATAGCCGCAAAGACTTCCGTCCTTCCATCTGCCCTGACCGTAATGGCGAAGTCCCTCGGGAAACTCGTCTATCATAGAGTCGGGAAGACAGCGCGCGCGGCCGTCGATATTATATATCGGAATTATAATAAGGCGGCACTTGCAGGCGTCGAGCGCGTCCATAACGTCGGGAACTTCCTTGCCACGAAGATCCTTGCCCGTCTCGATCAGAGAGATAAGATTCATAATTGCGGCAACGCCCTCGGTCTCCTGACCGTGAGTCGCTCCGACGATCATAAGCGTCGGTGCTTTGCCTTCTCGGTTCGCGTAGTAGGACGGATTGAAAGCTCCGCACGCCGAGCTGTAGTTTGCCGTGCGGTTGTAGTCCTGCTTTTTGCCGTAGGTTACGTATTTTATCTCTCGTTTTCCTGCAGAAAATCCGAGCGTTTTGACCTCGCCCATCTTTATTTCAGAGAGCATTTTGTAGCAATCATCTATTTCTGTTATCCAGAACGGATATTTTTCCTTCGTATTTATCATAACGTTTTTCCTTGAATTTGTTGATTTTATAAGATATCCCGACGCTTTTGCGTCGGGATAAATTTGTTTAATTTAAGATATCAACTACCTGTCCTGCGGTGAGTACCGTTCCGCCGGCGGCTTTGATCTTCTGTATTGCAGATCCGCTGAATTCACGGGCACAGATCGTAAGTGCTTTCGTGATGTAGCCTCTTCCAAGGACCTTAATGCATCCCGCGCTCTTGTGAATAAGTCCCTTTCTCTTGAGTGTGTCAATATCGACCGTCTCGTCCTCGTCAAAGTATTTGTCGATGGTGTCGATGTTGATAGCGGCTTCGCGTATCTTATCGCCCTTAACGACTCTTACCTTGGGAAGAATAGGAGCAGGCATGGGCTCAGGCTCAGGCTCGGGCTCAGGTTCAGGCTCGGGAATGATCACGGGTTCAGGCTCAGGCTCGGGCTCGGGCTCAGGCTCGGGCTCGGGTTCAGGCTCAGGCTCAGGCTCGGGCTCGGGTTCAGGCTCTGGCTCGGGCTCGGGCTCAGGCTCTGGTTCGGGCTCGGGTTCAGGTTCAGGTTCGGGCTCGGGTTCGGGTTCGGAAATGAGCGTCTCGATGATCTCCTCGCTCTCCTCGTTTGTCTCCGGCTCTTCCTCTTCCTTTTCTGCTTCTGGCTTGTGCTTGATGAGCCATATAATAAGCCATACGATGAATATTGCCATCACCACGTCGGCAACTGCCATGATCACCGTCAATACCCACATAGCAGTGGGGAGCTTGCCGAGCGATCTTGTGAGCAACCATACGGGAGCAAATGCAGAGAGGGCGGTCGCTCTCTTCTTCTTTACCAAAAGGAGAAGAGCAATAGCCTCAACTATTCCCAAAACGCAGAGGGCGATGAGAACGGGGCGGAGAAGATCTACGCACGCGTCGTCCTCTTTGACGCACGCCGCGTCGCCTGCACGCTCAATATAGCTGAGAGCAGCACTCTTGACTCGCTTTACGTCATCGGGGTTGTCAGCCTCGTTGACGGCTGCGAGAGTGTCGTTTACCTTTGCCGCAACATCGTCTTTTACAGCCTGCTTCTGTGCATCGTTGAGATACTTGAAGCTATCGATAGTTGCGTACAGCTCCTTTTTCGCGCTTTCAAGCTGTTGTGCGGCTTCTGCCTTTGCAACGTTCAGGTCTTCTTCTGTCGCATCGTTTTCTATCTTGGTAAGAAATTCGGTTGCATCCTCGCAAGCGTCCTCTATGTCTTTGGTATTTTCAGCCGCGCTAAGATCTGCCTTTGCGGCGTCGAGGATAGCATTTATCTGCCCGAGAAGTGCTTCCTTCTTAGCTGCGTCAAGATGCTCGAGTGCTTCGATAGTCGCCTTTGCACTTGCGTGTCTGTCGTTTATCGTGCTCTCTGCCGCGGCAATCTGCTGAGCCTTTGCGGCAGCATCGTCTTTGCGTGCAGTTTCTGCTATTGTGCGGAGCTCGTCAGCACCGTTGACTACCGCATCTGTAATAAGATCGGTGGTTGCCGCGGACTCTACGGCTGATTTGGAACTGCGGAGCTCATTTGTTATGCTGTTCTTGAATGTGAGCTTCTGGCTGTCATTCAGATAGGAGGTAGAGTCGATAACGGCGAGTGCCTCTTCGTAGGTCGCATCGAGCCTCGTATTCGCATCTTCAATCTGCTCCGCTTTGGCTTTCTCGTTCTGTTCCTTTGCTTCTGCTCTTATCTCTTCGAAGAGGTTCAATGCCGCTGCGTCTGCGGCATCAACGCCTTCTTCGTCTGCCGACTTGTTGAGAGCCTCCTTTGCAGCTTCTTTGACGTTAAGAATGTCTGTCTTGAGTGCATCTCTCTGCTCTCCCGAGATGTATCCGTAAGACTCGGTAATAAAGAGTGCCTCCTCGTATCTTCCGTTGATGATATCAAGCGTTTTTGCTTTCTTTGCTACAAGATCAAGATCTGCTTTGGCATCGGCAAGCTCTTTTGCAACTCCTGCCTCGTCAGACTTCTCGATAGCATCGGATGCATTTTTGTGTGCAAG
Source organism: Clostridia bacterium (assembly GCA_017453285.1). GTDB lineage: Bacteria > Bacillota > Clostridia > Oscillospirales > CAG-272 > HGM12713. Next base: position 10,889 of record JAFTKL010000007.1, read on the forward strand.
CTCTGCTTCTGCGACGTATCCTGCGCGCTCTTCTTCACTAAGATCGTCCTGTGCGCTGATAGTCTCTTTTGTTGCTGCAAGCTTGCCGTCAAGGGACTTCATAGCGGCAGACTTAGTGGCGGTCTCGCTTGCGATAGATGCGAGTGCGGCGTTGAAATCCGCGAGTACCGCATTCTTGCCTTCAACGTCCTCGGACGCTCTGAGCGAGTCGATGGCGGGTTTGGTGAGTGCATCTACCTTCGATATAAGCGCATCCTTTTGTGCGCTTGTAAGTGCGGTGTCGGAATTGATAGCCGCCTTCTGCTTTTCTGCGGCGTCTATCGCGGATTGCACGTCGAATTCCTTTTGGATATCGAAGATCGCCTGATCTGCGATAGCATCAAGCGCCTCGGGGTCAGAGGTCTTCGCGATCTTTGCCTTAGCATCCGTCTTTATCTTGCTTATATTGTCGAGGACCGCGCCAAGCTTGCTCTCGTCGATCTCTCTTGCCTTTGCCTCAATACGAGCCTCGGTAGCCTTGCGGTCAAGCTCGGTAACGGCAGAGGTGATTATATCGTCGGCATCGCCCTCGCCCGCAAGTATCTCCTCACAAGCATTTGTCGCGGTGGCTTTGAGGAAATCCTTTTCGTCGGGGCTGAACTTCTTATAATAGTCCTTTGCGGTTATTTCGTCGTAATTGTCAAGGATCTCGTCCATTCTCTGAGCTTTGCCTACGATAACGTCGCAATCCTCGATCAGAGTATCAAGATTTTCAGGTGTGATCTCATCGATCTTGTCGTTGAGCTTTTCGGAGAAGTCATCACGCAGATTGCCCGTGCCAAGAGCTTCTGCAACCTGCTGTCTTGCGATCTCCTTTGAGAGCTCGGTGAGCTTCTGCGCGGCGAGGATGATATTTGCATCCTGCTTTGCCTGATCGTTAAGATTGAGGAGTGCTTCGATCGCCTCGTTTATTACTGCTTCGTCCGCGGGTGTGACCTTGCTCGTGGGGATCGATGTCACGACACCATAGATAGCCTTGAATTCTTCGATCTCAAGCTTTGCCATAGCATCGTTGTATCTGGACTCGAGATTTTCGGGTGTTGCCGCGTCAAGAAGGTCGTCGCCGTCAGAGTAGATGCTGTCGGCTTTGGTCGTGTCGGCGGCGTCTCCCATATGCTCTTTGATCGCGTTTACTGTGTCGACGTACTGATCGTAAAGATCGACTCGCGCTTTGGCTTTATTAAGCTCGTGGTCTACCGACGCGCTGTCCGCGGAGCTGTCGAATATTCCGTCTTTCGCACAATACTCGGATCTGAGCTCTTGCATACGCTGATCGTCCTTGTGCTTCTTTGTCGCAACGTAATCCGAAAGGTTGTCCTTTGCCTGAGCGCGATAAAGCTCTATATCGTAGCTGTCAAGCAGGGAAGAGATCTTTGCGATATTTTCGGTGCTTGCTTCTTTTACAAGCGCCTCAGCCCCTGCCTTGAGTGAGTCGTAGTAAGCCTTTTCGTAGTCCTTGCCGTCGGATGCGAGCTCTGTCAGTGCCTTTTCGGTTGAGCTGAGAAGAACTGCGTTTATTTTATCTACGGTGTCGCACTCGTCCGCATCAATATCGGCAAGTGCTTTGTTATAATCCTCGTTGTCCTTGAGAGCATCTTTTCCGTAGAGCACAGTGAATATTGCTTCAAGCTCGGCGGTTGCCTCGTCCTGCGCTCTCTGAAGCTCAACCGCGAATTTTGCCTTTGCAAGTATTGCCTCGTATTCGGGGGACGTCAGCGAGGTGTCGGCACATTTCTCGAGCTCGACCTTGGCAGCCGCTACCTTTTCAATTACCTTTTCGGAGTCTCCCTCAAGAAGAAGAGCGTCAAGCTTTTCGGAGTAGATGCTTACGTGCATACGCGCGCACAGACCGAGATTGTCGAAATGCGCTGTATTCTTCTGCTTGAGTGCGGTGGGGTCGGTCGCGTTGAGTATCTCTTCGTGCAGAAGTTCAAATTCCGCTTTTACCGCCTCGGCGCTTTCCGCATCCAAGGAAGAGACGTGTGTGTAATAGATCCACGCTACGTCGTTGAGCGCGATGCCCTGCTCATAAATAAGATTTATGGTGATCGCGGTAGCTTCAAGCTCAAGATCGGCATCGCTGATCATATTGAGCTTGATTTTGTGAGGTACGAGAAGCGAGTTTACTTTTTTACCAACTTCAGATGCGATGTTCTCGTTTTCTATATCTCCAAGTGCGGCATATTTCTCTATCTGGTTCTTTAGATTTTGTTTCTTTATCTCCTCCGGCGTTGTGGCAGAGACACTTGTGCAGAGTAATGCAAACAGAAGGATAAGCACCAGGGATAGCGTCGATATTCTGTAGGTTACGTAGGGGCGTCGGGTCATATTTTTACCTCCGTAAGATATTCGTATTAAGTCAGCTGCGACAGCGGCGGCCTGCCGCGGATCACAATATATTGTGCAAAATAAGAGAATATATATCTATATGTATTACATTATACTATTTTTTGGCTCATAAGTCAATAAATTTAGTAACAAAAATGTAAAGAAATTGAAATTTTTTTATTCGCCGTCGAAATCGGGAGTATATTGCACGCTTGAGGAGTCGCGGCACTGCTCAAACCCGATAAATCCGAGAGAGTCTGCCTCGGCGCATACTGTGGAATATTCAAAGGATGTCAGCCTGCGGTGGAGATTTTTGTAGGGGGTATCGAGCGCGAAATCGGGTGTGTACTGACTCATAAGGCTGATAAGTATATCCTCGGGTTCTGTGATCGCGCGCAGACGGCGGAGCACTTCTATGCTGTCGGCGCGGTGAGAGGGAAGAACGAGATGGCGCACGAGTACGCCACTCTCGAGCAGGTCGGGCTCGCCTTTTGAATATCTGTAGCGGCCTCGCTGACGGATCATCTCACGTATGGCAGCCTCGGCTACCTCGGGGTAATTGGGAGCTGCCGAGTAGCGCGCCGCAAGCTCGCTTGATGCGTACTTGAAGTCGGGCATATAGATATCTATCAGCCCATCAAGCGCCCTGAGCGTTTCTATACGCTCGTATCCCGAGGAGTTGTAGACTATCGGAATATGAAGCTCGCCGCTCGACTTGAGTCTTTCAAGCAGAGGCAAAAGCGTGCCGATAAAGTGAGTCGGGGTGACGAGATTTATGTTGTGCACGCCGCTCTCCTGAAGCTCGAGAATGCGACAGTACAGCTCGTCCGGGCTCATTCCCTTGCCACGACCGCCCTCGCGGCTGATGACCTTGTTCTGACAGAATACACATCTTAGCGAGCAACCCGAAAAGAACACCGTCCCCGAGCCGCGAGTGCCGCTGATTGGCGGCTCTTCAAAGTGATGGGGAGCGATCCTTGCCACGCGTAGAGCTTCGCTCTCGCCGCAGAAGCCGAGCGCAGAGGAACGGTCGATATTACATTTTCTCGGACAGATATTGCAGATCATTTTGTACCTCGCATAGTGTTTTTCTGGATATATTTTACCACATTTGAGCGGCTTTTTCGAGTCTTTATTTGAAGTGCGGGTAAAATTTACAAAAAATTCATCAAAGCGGTAATCTCTATGCGGCTTTTTGTGATAAAATATAAGAGAATGTAAAGATTTTTTGAGAGGTGACTCGAATGGAAAACAAACAGAATATCGCAGAGATACTCTGCGTGGGAACCGAGCTTTTGCTTGGAGATATAGTAAATACCAACGCCGCATTCCTCTCGCGCGAGCTTGCCGCGCTCGGCTTTGCGGTCTATCATCACAGCGTTGTCGGTGACAACCCCGCGCGCCTTCGCGACGCGCTTGAACTTTCACTTTCGCGCTCGGATCTCGTCGTGATGAGCGGTGGACTCGGACCGACGAAGGACGATCTGACAAAAGAGACGGTAGCGTCATATTTCGGACTTGAGCTCGAAATGCGCGAGGACTGCCTCGAGGAGATCCGCTCTTATTTTGCCCGCACGGGAAGAGTGATGAGCGAGAACAACGCAAAGCAGGCGATGATCCCCCGCGGCGCTCGCGTGCTGACCAACAGATACGGCACGGCTCCCGCGATAGCCATAAGCGAGCAGGGAAAGACGGTAATAATGCTCCCGGGTCCTCCCGTTGAGCTGATACCGATATTCAGAGAGGAAGTTATCCCTTATCTTCGCGAGAGGGGAGGCGAGACGATATTCAGCCGCAACGTCAATATCTTCGGAATGGGCGAGTCTGCTGTCGCGCAGAAGCTTGACAGATTGCTTTGCGAGTCGCAAAACCCCACCGTCGCGCCATACTGTAAGGAGGGCGAGGTAAGACTTCGCGTAACGGCGCGCGCAGAGAACGAGACTGTCGCCGCAGAGATGTGCGACCGCGTGGTCGAACAGATACTTCAGAGCGAGGTCGGTCAGTTCGTGTACGGCATAGATGCTGACAGCATGGAGCACGTGCTCGTCGACAAGCTCCACGAGCATAGACTTACGCTCTCGGCGGCAGAGTCCTGCACGGGCGGACTTATAGCAAAGAGAATAACAGATATCGCGGGTTGCTCGGACGTCTTTTTCGGCGGTTGCGTGACCTATACCAACGAGGTCAAGCAGAAACTCGTCGGAGTGAGCGCACAAACGCTTGCCGCGCATGGTGCGGTATCAAGCGAGACCGCTATCGAGATGGCGAGAGGAGTCAGAGCGAGAACGGGAAGTGACATCGGAATTTCGGCGACCGGAATTGCAGGCCCCGGAGGCGGCACGGATGAAACGCCTGTCGGCACGGTCTATCTCGGCATATCGACAAAGGATGGGGAAGGATACCGTAAGCTCTCGCTCTCCTCGCGCCGAAGCCGCGAATTTATCCGCATCGTTGCCGCTACAAATGCATACGATATGGTCATAAAGTATATAACGCTCGGGAAAATTTAAAAAATCACAATATTTTTAAATTTTTTTGCGTATACCTATTGATTTTTTTGTAAATATGTATTAAAATATTTAAGAATGTAAATTGTCACAATATTAACGAAATATATCGCGCACGGCGCGGAAAGGCAGAAAAATGAAGGACATAAAGAAGATTGGCGTTCTTACCTCGGGCGGAGATGCTCCCGGAATGAACGCGGCTATAAGAGCAATAACAGATAAGGCACTTGAAGAGGGCATAGAGGTAGTAGGTATTATCGGCGGTTACAGCGGACTTATCAACGATAAGATCATTCCCCTCACCTCAGAATTCGTAAACAGCATCGTAGGACTCGGCGGTACCAGACTCTACTCCGATCGTTGCCTTGAGTTCAAGACCGAGGAGGGTATGGCTAAGGCTATCGCTACCTGCAAGAAGCACAATATCGACGCGATCATCGCGATCGGCGGCGACGGTACCTTCAGAGGAGCTACCGATCTCTCTCTGCGCGGAATTCCCTCAATCGGAGTTACCGGTACTATTGATAACGATATCACCGCAACCGACTACACCGTAGGCTTTGATACCGCGATGAACACCGTTCTCGGCGCACTCGAGAGATTTTCGGATACCTGCGAGTCGCACGCACGCTGCAACGTAGTTGAGGTAATGGGCAGAGACTGCGGACAGATCGCGCTTATGACTGCTATCGCATCGGGCGCTATCGCGGTCGCTATCCCCGAGGTTCCTTTCAATGAAGAGGAAGCTATCGAGAGAATAAAGAAGGCAAGAGCGGCAGGTAAGAGAGGTATGCTCGTTGTCGTCAGCGAGGGTGTATTCTACGACGAGGGCAACGGCATCAAGGTTCCTTACGGCGAGTACTTCAGAGCTAAGTGCGAGGCTGAGACCGGTGTTGAGACCAAGTTCGCGCGCCTTGCGCATATGGTAAGAGGCGGTCATCCCACTCTTCGCGACAGACTTACCGCATCGAGAATGGGTGTTAAGGCTGTTGAGCTTATCGAGGAGGGCAAGAGCAACCTCGTAGTTATCGAGGAGGACGGCAAGTACGTTCCTATGGATATCGTGTTCGCGCTCACTACCGACCGTATGTATAAGAACAAGCTCAAGGACGGAGATCTCGACAAGTACTCGGCTGAAGAGATCGCACAGATGGAAGCTATCTGCAAAAAGCGCCGCGATGAGATCGAGGAGCTTTATAAGATAGCTAACGATATCGCTATCTGAGATTTCCGTAACGAAACGAGTTGCGGTGGCAGAGTAATATCGAATTGAATTATTAAAAGGACAGAGAATTATCAAAATCTCTGTCCTTTCTTTATGCGGAATATATCAAATTGTTATCAAGAAAGCGCACAGTGACTTTGGCGGCAAACATTCAGAAAACCTCGGAAAGTACTGTGTAAATATTGATGATCTTTTTGTTTAATTTTTTTGCATATTTCATAGCTGCATATGCACCGCCGCTTTCCCTCTCTGCGTAAATAATAACGAGATCGGAGCGCTCGATCATCCACCGGTTTTTTAATGTTATTGCAAATTTAGGATGCGCTCCGTATAGGCTCTCGGGAATTATAACGCTATCGTAATATTTTTCATAATATTCGATATCTGCTACCGTGTACGGAAGAACTAAGGTTATATCGTTGTTTTCTTTTCCGACTTCTTTTTGCGTATGCTTGATAACCGATGCGGCATATTCGTCAAACTCACCGTTGCGTCCGATGAGAAAGGAGACGTACGGCTCTGCTTGTATTAGTTCTTTTATAATCGAAGCGAGGCAATCTCTAAGTCGCCTCAGATCATTAATTTCACGGTGTCCAAATAAAGAGACAGTAAAAATATCCATACTGCTAACCCCCTCTGATACTATAAGCGCGAAAAAACGTAAATTGATACTCATAGTATATCATTGATTGAAAAAATATCAATAGTCTGTGGAAATTTTATTTAAATATTTATAGACTATATATATCATGAATGGGAGCGGGGATAATTATGAGTGATATTACAAAGATTTTAGGTCAACGGATCAGAAATTACAGAACGGCAAAAGGCTTGAGTCAAGAAAAACTTGCTGAGCTTTCCGGATGCCATCCCACTTACATTGGTCAAATTGAGCGCGGTGAGAAAAACGCCACGATTGAAAGTATTGAAAAGATTGCTGCGGCTTTGAATGTTTCATTGTCAAAGTTGTTTGAAAAGCTTGGCGTCAGAGAGGATGGAATGCGTAATATTCCGCTTGAATGTTACGAATTTCTTTCGGCGAAAACGAAAGATGAGCAAGAACACATTTATTGTATTTTGCTCGAAATGGATAAGTACAAAAAGAATTGAAGATTATCAAGCCGTGTCAGAAAAAACACGAGAAGCACTTTCTTAAAATGCTTCTCGTGTCTTTTTAATTCAAAGAGTGCATATAAGCTTTTCAATAGCTGTATAGCCCTGCGGCGAGAGCTTGAGCGCGAGGTCAGCCTCGGAGCAGAGAAGCAGAGCACGCTCGAGCTTCTCTTTTGTCTTGCCCGATGCGGCAGAGGCATAGAGCTTTGCCTTGTATTCGTTCATTTTGAGAGTCGCCGCTATCTGCGCGGGCGGCATTCCGTCGCTCTGGAGAGCCTTGACCGAAACAAGATCGCAGATCACGCGCGAGACCTCGGCTAAGATTATCACGGGCTCTACGCGGCGGAACTTCATTACGCTGAGCGCGTCGATAGCAGCGGAATATCTTCCGTCGAGTATCGCGTTTGCAAGCGCGTAGGCATCCGAGTCTATGACCGATGCCGAGACCTTCAGCACGTCCTCGGCGCTGACGTGATCGCGTCCGTTCTGGAGCGCGTAGTAGGAGAGCTTTTCGGTCTCGGAGGCGAGATCGAACATCGACCTGCCCGCACGCTCGATGAGAGCCGAGCAGACCTCGGGAGTCGCGCGCACGCCGTGGTGCTCAAAGTGCTTTCCTACCCACGAGACGAGTCTCGCACCCGTGACCGCGTCAAAGCGGACGGGAGTGAGATATTTTGAGAGCTCACTAAAGACGGCAGACGGGCGCTTCGGGAGATTTCCCTCGTCGATAAGCCCGGAGGGCACCGAGATTATCAGCACGTTGTAGTCGTAGTCCTCAAGAGTCGACAGCACCTCGTACAGCTCGTCAAGCTCGTTTTGCTTCATCGCCGAGATGGCAAGTCCGTTAAGCGTGACGATCTTGTAGTCCGACATCATCGGAGGAGGCATAAGAGCAGAGAGCAGTGCGGAGGGAGTGTAGTCTATCGGCGCGATCTGCACATCGTTGAAGACCGCGAAGGTCTCGTCCGAGCAGACTGCCTCTCTTGCCGCGCGCAGAGAGAAGCTCTTGAGGTAGTCCTCTTCGCCAAAGAAGAGATAACCGCCGCGAAGACCGGTTTTCAGTTGCTTTCGGAAAATATCCTCTTTTATGATGTCCATATCGCACCGCCTTTTCTTCAATATATATATTTTATCACAAAAATCGCATATTCGCAATAATATTTTATCAAAAAGGTAAAATAATAGAAAAAGACAAAAAAATTTTAAAAAATATCTTGACAAATGAAAGGAAATGTGGTTAAATATAAGATGTCATTGTGTAAAAGCGTTATTTTGGCTGTATAGCAACACGCTTCCGGAAAAAGTTCCGGATATCTCACAATCCGGAATAAAGACAAATTTAAGGAGGTGCAGGTAAATGCTCAGAACTTATCAACCCAAAAAGCGTCAGAGAAAGAAAGAGCACGGCTTCAGAAAGAGAATGGCAACTGCTGACGGCAGAAACGTACTTAAGAGAAGACGCGCTAAAGGCAGAAAAAGATTGACCTATTGATCGTCGAACCTTGTTCGATAGCCTGACACATAAAAACCGCCGGTGTCCTCAAAAGCAGAATTGCCTGTTTTTTGCGCGCATCGGGGTTTTTGGTATTAAGGCAGAAAAGAGTGGCAGAAGATGAAGAATATCGCAATAAGAGAAAACCATCTTTACAACAAGACCTACAAGCGCGGCAAGAGCTACGTCGGAAGATACGTCGCGGTCTACGTACTGCGCGATCTTGCCTCAAAGCGACTTGCAAAGGCAAATCCCGAGAAGAAATTCGTCAACCGCGTAGGACTTTCGGTCTCAAAGAAAATTGGCGGTGCCGTCGTCCGCAACCGTGTCAAGCGCATAATCCGCGCAGGATTTGACACGCACAAGGCAGGACTCAAGACGGGCTTTCTTATTGTTATAAGCGCTCGCAGCGCAGCGGCTAATAAAAAAAGCACCGATATCGCGCAGGAGCTTTCCGAGGCTTTTACCGCTCTTGATATGTTTGTCGCAAAAGCGACAGAAAAAAACAAAACAGAAGAGTAAAAAGAATGAAGCATGTTTGCATTTGGCTTATTCGCTTTTATCAAAAGGCTTTGTCGCCCTTGAAACGAAATCCAACGTGTAGGTTCACACCTACGTGTTCAGCCTACGCACTTGATGCGTATACGAAACGTGGCTTTTTTGTAGGTACTTATCTTGCTGTGTGGCGAATACTTCGCTGCAATCCGTACTGTGCAGGAGGGTACGATCCCGTTCCCGAGAAGCACAAAAGAATTCCAAAGTACCAAAAGGATACACAGGACGAAGAAAGCAAACAATACGACAATAACAATGACGACTCCGACAAAACAGGAGAGGAGAAAATTTAATGGATTTTATTACAGTTCCGATAGGTTGGCTGCTTAAGTTCTTCAGTACTATATGCGGAAACAGCTATATCCTCGCGATATTGCTTTTCTCGATAGTTATGGAAATACTGATGGCGCTTATTTTCGGTATCAAGCAGCAGAAGAATTCCATCAAGCAGGCTCGTCTGCGCCCCAAGGAAATGGCGATACGCAACAAGTACAAGGGAAGGGACGACAAGCCCACTCAACAGAAGATGACTCAGGAGATCCAGGAGCTCTACCAGAAGGAAGGCTACAACCCCATGGGCGGTTGTCTGCCGCTTCTCATTCAGTTCCCGCTTCTCATCGCGCTCTATAACATCGTCATCAACCCGCTCAAGTATATCTGCGGACTTACTGACAATGCTATAGGTCAGATCGCCACTATTCTCGGTATGGATACCTCGAGAGGCACTATGTCCTTCCTCGGTCCGATCGCGGATAAGGGCTTTGACACCTTCAAGAACGTTGAGGGCTTTACTGTAGAAATATTCGAAAACATGCCTAACCTCAAGGCGTTCGGCGGAGCGTTCGATCTGTCCGTAATGCCCAGCAGCTGTATGAGTCTCGACGCGCTTAAGGTACCTGCAAATTGGTTCGTTATCGCGGTTCCCGTTCTCACCTTTATCGCTTACTTCTTCAGCATGAAGCTGACAAGAAAGTTCTCTTATCAGCCGGTCGATGCCGCTCAACAGCAGCAGATGGGATGCTCCAACAAGATGATGGACATCGTAATGCCGCTCTTCAGCGTATTTATTTCGTTCGGCGTTCCCGCGGCACTCGGTATCTATTGGATATTCAAGAGCATTCTCGGTGTTATCAGTAAGGTAATACTCTTCTATGCTATGCCTATCCCCAAGTTTACCGAAGAGGACTACAAGGCGGCTGAGAAGGAAGTAAACGCAAGAATGGACAAGAACAATAAGGTGGAGAAATCCGGTAAGGCAGTGCGCTCGTTGCACCACATCGACGACGAGGATTTCGAGGACACCAGAGAAGCTGCACTCAAGCACAAGGAAGCGCTTGCGGCACAGGAGGCTGCCGAGAAGAAGCCTTCGAAGAAGTCAGGACTCGTTTCGTCCGCACCTCTCAAGAAGGACGACAGAAACGAAAAGAAAGACGACAATACGGATGGAGAAGCATCCGATAAGTAAATTTCAGACGGAGAATTAAAAGTGAAGAAAGAAGTTATAGTAAGTGCAAAGAGCGTGGAAGAGGCTGTTGCAAAGGCAGTGGCAGAGCTCGGCGCACCTTCTGCAGATAAGATCGAATACACGGTCGTTGAGGAAGCAAAGAAGGGCTTCCTCGGAATTGGCGCTACCGACGCGAAGATCAGCGCAAGCTACACCGTTGGCAACGAGGAAAAGGCATTCGAGTTCGTTAAGAAGGTCCTTGAGGATATGAGCATCGAGGCTGAGGTCACGATGTCTGACGGCGAGGCGGGCGAGAAGAGAATTACCGTTACCGGCGAGAGCGCAGCGATCCTCATTGGTCACCACGGCGAGACTCTCGACTCTCTTCAGTATCTTGCAAGCCTTGCGGCAAACAAGAGAATTGACGGTAAGAAGGACGAGTACGTAAGAATTACCGTTGACGTAGAGGGCTACCGCGCAAAGAGAGAGGAAACTCTCCGCGCACTCGCAAGAAGAATGGCGGCAAAGGTACAGAAGTACAAGAAGAGCGTAATGCTCGAGCCTATGAACCCCTACGAGAGAAGAATTATCCACTCGGAAATTCAGAACATCGCAGGCGTTTCGACCAACTCCATCGGCTCGGAGAATAACAGAAAGATCGTTATTTTCCTTGACGGAGATGCTGAGTAATTACAAATAATAATAATCACAAAAAAATCACTTGCCATCGCGGCAAGTGATTTTTTTGTTGACTTTTTTTAAGATTGTGATATAATGAAATAAAATATTAAAAAATTTTGAAAAAGTGAAATATTCTGATTTTTTTGTTGAGTTATAAGGTATAAGGCAATTTTGATATACTTTATAGGAGGAATGCAAATGAAAAAAGTATTGATAGTGTGTATGCTTTTGACGGCCTTTGCGCTGGCGTTTGCTTCGTGCGATGAAAGTGCATTGGAAAATATAGTTCCCAACCACACACACCAATTCGGTGAGTGGAAGACTGTGTTGGCTCCTACCTGCACCGAGACGGGCAGAGAAGAGAGAGCCTGCGAGTGCGGTGAGAAGGAGTCGCAACAGATAGCCGCGCTCGGACATACCGAGGTTATTGATGCGGCTAAAGAAGCGACCTGCGCCGAGGACGGACTTACCGAGGGTAAGCACTGTGGAGTTTGTAATGAGGTCATAATGCCTCAGGAAACTTTAAAAGCCAAAGAGCACGTTTTCGTTGATCATTTTTGCGAATGCGGAGCTACCGACGGTACGGTTTCGGCAGGATTGCTTTACGAGCTGACCGAGGACGGTCAGGGATATGCGGTGAGCATTGGCACTTGCACTGATACTGAAATAGTCATACCGCAAATGTACAAAGGACTACCGATCACCGCCGTAAAGGCAAAAGCATTTATGCAAAATCAAACTATTACGAGTGTAGTCATTCCCGAAGGGGTAACCGTTATTGAGGGAAGAGCGTTTTATCAATGCGAAGCGCTCGAAAGCGTTACTATACCCGATAGTGTAACGACGATCGAAGTTATGGCGTTTAAAAGGTGTTACTCACTCGTTTCAGTTACCCTCCCCGACAGTTTAACAGAAATAAGTGATAGTGTGTTTTGCGATTGCGTTAAAATAACAAGTCTAACACTTCCCGAGGGAATAAAGAGGCTCGGTAGTAGTGCGTTTGCAAATTGCAGCCGCCTTGAGAGCATAAATATTCCCGACAGTATAACGGTTATCGAACCTAGGTTGTTTGAAGGTTGCTCGTCGCTCAAGAGCATCATCATACCCGATGGAGTAACTCTGATCATGGATAGTGCCTTTTGCGATTGCCTAAGTCTTGAGAGCATTACTATACCCAGTGGAATAACGAGCATTGGGGTAGGCATGTTTGAAGGATGCTCGAGTATCACGTCGTTTATTGTTCCGGAGGGCATAACGCTTATTGACCTTAATGCCTTTTTGGGATGTGGAAATCTCAAAGAGCTTGTAATTCCGAGTAGTGTAACAGAAATTAGAGATGGCGCGTTTGGTTCCTGTCCTTACCTTACCGATATTACATTCAAAGGAACTAAGGAACAATGGATAGCTGCTATTGGTGACTATAATTGGTATTATCATACTGTCAGCGTGATCCATTGTATCGATGGAGATATAACAATAGAATAACAAAACGCTTCCGTGCGTCGCACGGAAGCGTTTTTAGTTTGTGTTTTATTGAATATCTTCTGCTCCGAGCCAACCGTAGAGCATTTGGTTGAGAGTCAGGGTTGCGTTGCCGTCTGACAGCTCAAAAAGTGTGATCATCGGCTTGGTCTCGCACATCGGGCTCTCTCGGTTGCAGGCGAGCAGAGAACAGCACAGAAGCGAGTGCAGCAAAATTATGATCCGCCTTTTGCCGTTAACTGTTCTTTTCTTGAGAGGTTGTTCTCAAGGAAGCAGAGTGCGATGTGCGCGAGCGCGCAGGTGAGCGTGAGGAACGCGAGAGGGGCGGGGGCGAGCGTGTAGAACTGTCCGCCAACCTGATATATCACGTAGATCGCAGGCACGAGCGCGAGTATCGCATCGATGAAATATACGTTGTAGAGGATCAGGCTTACCGCCAGCAGAATGAGGAACATCGCGCCAAGTTTTGTCATTATCTCGACGTCTGCCTCGGTCATCTCAAAGAGGATTCGGTGCCGGATGTGTCCGATCTCCTTTGCATCCTCGGGCGGTGTCTGCGCGCCCTGCCACATAACGTAGTAGCAGAAAAATGCGCCCGCCGCGCTCGATATCTTCGCGGCGATCGAGGCTCTGTGCCGCCCGTCCTCGCGGTCGCGGATGAGGCACTCGGCAAAGTTGCCGATCACGTGGAGTGCGCCGAGAATGAGGAACATTCCTATCTGCTCCTTCAGCATATCGTGCTCGTACATATAGGCGATGAGCGTGGCAGGGATGAGCGAGATTGCAAAGCAAACGTAGGGAAGTCGCGCGAAAACTCTGCCAAGCAGTGCCGAGAGCAGAAGAAGGAAAATGAGAGGGAGCAGTAGGGTATAGTCGTTGTAGCTGTCGGGCGTGAGGAATTGCTCGAGCTTGCCGGGGAATTCCTCGCTCACCGCCTCAAGCGTCTCACCTGCCGTGTCGGTCGATATGCTCGCAAGAGACTCGGGCGGCTCTTTTGGCTTGAATACCATATATTTTCTTATAAAAAACACTCCTGCGACAAAGGCGGCAACGCCAGCGCAAAAGTCGGTGAATTTCTTGAAATAGCTCATCAGTATTGACTCCGATCCTGAAATTTCGTCATAGCGCCAAAATGAAAGTGCCTACTTAGTAATTATACATTAAAATCCGCATTTTTTCAAGTGCTCGCGGGATATTTAATTCGAAATTGTAAAAAAAGATAAAGAAATTGAAAATAAAATCAAAAAGTAATTGCAAAATCGGGAGTAAGATGATATAATATAGCTGTTGAAATATATTTATCTTTAAAAGGAGATACTTTTATGAATACTACAGAAATGAAAAAATATATCGCTGACGGCGGTATCAACGCGACTCTCGCACACGTTTACGGCGATGCGGCAGTAGAGGCACAGAAGGCGCGCTACAGCAAGGCTATCGACGAGTTCGCGGCTATCTACGGCGCAGAGCGCGAGATCACTCTCTACTCTGTTGCAGGCAGAAGTGAGCTTTCGGGCAACCACACCGACCACAACCACGGCTGCGTAGTTGCCGCTTCTATCGACCTTGACATCATCGCGGTAGCATCCGCACGTGAGGACAGCGTTATCCGCATCAAGTCCGAGGGTTTCCCCGAGGACGTAGTTGATTTCGCTACCTACACCGCTCCCGTAGAGTCCGAGTTCGGCACCTCCGCGTCTATCATCGCAGGTATGTGCGCAGGATTCAAGAAGGACGGCTACGCTATCGGCGGATTTGACGCATACACCACCTCCAACGTTCTCAAGGGCTCGGGACTTTCTTCCTCCGCGGCATTTGAGGATATGGTAGGTAACATCCTCAACCATATGTACAACGACGGTAAGGTCGACAACGTAGAGATCGCAAAGCTCGCACAGTACTCCGAGAACGTGTTCTTCGGTAAGCCCTGCGGACTTATGGACCAGGTCGCTTGCGCTGTCGGCGGCATCGTTGCTATCGACTTCAACGATCCCAAGGCTCCCATCATCGATAAGGTAGCGTTTGACATTTCGGGCGCAGGCTACAACCTCTGCATCGTAAATACCGGCGGAAACCACGCTGATCTCACCGACGATTACGCATCGGTACCCGCAGAGATGAAGGCAGTTGCCGCACACTTCGGAAAGGCAGTTCTTCGCGACGTTGACGAGAGCGGATTTATTTCAGAGATCCCCGCACTCCGTGAGAAGCTCGGCGACCGCGCGATCCTTCGTGCGCTCCACTTCTTTGCTGAGAACAAGAGAGTTGCGGCTCAGAAGGCAGCCCTTCTCGGCGGCGACCTTGATGCATTCTTTAGCGAGGTTCTCGCATCCGGTAAGTCCTCGTTCTGCTATCTCCAGAACGTATACACCTCGAAGAACCTCTCCGAGCAGGGACTCTCGCTCGCACTCTGCCTCGCTGAGAAGTATCTTAGCGACAAGAGCGGTGCGTGGAGAGTACACGGCGGCGGATTTGCAGGAACTATTCAGGCTTACGTTGCCGCAGAGGACGTTGAGGGCTTCAGAGCCATCATGGACGGCGTATTCGGCGAGGGCAAGTGCATCGTTCTCCGCATTCGTCCCGAGGGCGCAGTTAAGATCGCGTAAGCTTTTGACGGAGGCATAGATATGGAGAAGAAGGACAACAGAGGACTGCTGCGCTTGCTTAGCACGGTGTTGCTCTCGCTCGTGCTTCTCGGAGTCTACTACTTTTCGATGTCGTTCAGCTTTTTCCCGTTCGTTATGTTTGGATATATGATAGCCGAGGCTGTTCTCGTAGTCGTGTATGTCTGCTATAACAGAGCGTTTTCCTGGAGAGGTGTGAGCGAGGATATGCTCCCTGAGAAATGGGATGCAGAGAAGAAAAGCGGATTTTTAGCCGAGTGCAAAGAGAGACAGAGAAGATCACAGTGGATGCTCGTGGCAATAATCTCATTCCTTGTGACCTTTATCTGTGAAGCACTCTTGCTTTTCTTGCTTCCGCTCGTTAAGTAAGGATGAAGAAGGAATACAGAATAGTAAGCTTATATTCGGGCTCGGGCGGCAATTCCACCTTTATCAGAGTCGGCGGCGATGCCATTCTGATAGACGCGGGAAAGAGCGCCCGAGCTCTTTGCAGGGCTCTTGCGGATATAGGCGAGGATATTGATAATATAAAGGCGATATTCATCACTCACGAGCATACCGACCACGTGTCCGCACTTGAGGTGATCGCCAAAAAGCACGCTCTGCCGATACATATCACATCGGTCTCAGCTGAGAGATTTGACGGGAGAAGCACGCCCTGCTGTCTCTCGAGAATGATGACTCACGGTATCGAATTTTGCGAGCAGGTGGGAGAGATGCACGTAAGCTCCTTCCGCACACCGCACGACAGCAGAATGAGCGTGGGCTACAGAATTGAATTTTTCGACGGGGAGCAGAAGAGAGCCATCGGCTTTGCGACAGATATCGGTTATATCTCGGACGAGATAAGAGAAAACCTCCGCGGCTGTGAGGCGGTCGTGCTTGAGTCAAATCACGATCTCGATATGCTTATGACAGGGCCTTATCCGAGAGATCTGAAGCTACGAGTTGCCTCAAAGAGAGGGCATCTTTCAAACAGAGACTGCGCGGATTTCGCGATCGAGCTTGCCGAGAGCGGCACTCGCGGAATATTGCTCGCGCACCTCAGCAAAGAGAACAACGAGCCGACGCTGGCGCTCGAGGAGAGCGAGCGTGCACTTGGCGGACTTGGTGTCTGCGTGCGCGTTGCCGATCCCGATCTGCCCGTGGAGCTGAAAATATTTGACGGGGAGGATGCAGAGTATGCTGAACGTGAAGTTTATAACCCTTGGAACGCTTAAGGAGGCGTATTTGCGCGATGCTGCGGCTGAGTACGAAAAGAGACTCGGCGCGTTCTGCCGCTTTGAGCTCGTTCAGCTCAAGGAGGAGCGACTCTCGGACGATCCGTCGGACAGCGAGATAAAAAATGCGCTCTCAAAGGAGAGCGAGAAGATACTCGCGCTGATCCCGCCGCGCGCCTACGTCGTGGCGATGTGCGTTGAGGGCAAGCAGCTTTCATCCCCCGAACTTGCGGATAAGCTTGAAGAGGTCAGCGCGCGCACGAGCGATATTTGCTTTATCATCGGAAGCTCGTTTGGACTTGCCGACGCGGTAAAACAGAGATCCGACCTGCGCCTGTCGGTCTCCAAGCTGACCTTTCCGCATCAGCTTATGCGCGTGATACTGCTTGAGACGGTCTACCGCGCGTTCAATATCCAAAAGGGAACTAAGTATCATAAATAAAAAATCCGACGGGTAACCGTCGGGTTCTAAAGGACAGTTTTAACTCTATAGGATAGCAGCGAGATAGCGGTTACCGACAGAGGCTCCCTTGTGTAAAGTGCGGCTTATTGTTTGCCTGCAAGTGTTCGCACTTACTCACCACCATAGGTGGTTGTGCGAAATAAACAATATACCGCCGAGAGTGACCAAACGGTTACTTTCGGCGGTGTGTTTGTTATTTCAAAATAATGTGCATACCAAGTGAAGATTTGCTCGTATCTTCTGGTAGTTTCAAAACATTTTCATCAACCAAATCGTGAATTGTCATCATTCTCGTAGCATACAATTCCATTCTGATGTTATATCCTATGTTGTCATGCAATACTTGATGGCTATATTTTTTGAATATCTCCTCAACCTTTTCATACAGATTAGCAAAATTCTTAATAAGCAACTTATAGTTTTTGTGTTCACGGAAGAGTTGATGAATCTGTCTAAGTTTTTCAATTCTGATAATGAGAATATCGGGAATTATATATCCATCGACAGAAATATGTGCATACCTACCGTTAATACCATCCCATACTCTTTTTTCAATATCGGTAAATGAAGATACTTTTCTGTTTTCTCTTATGCAATTACACATAAGCTCCATTTCCTCGTACTCAGGTTCGCCACATTGATTCCACAAAGAATAGTCACTGTATTTATAAGTCCAAAACATATTTTGTTCATTGCCGCATCCATTGTGTCCCATAACAGTATCTTCGGGAAGATCAGTTAATTCATAACCAACAAATCCCCAAGATTCTCCGTTCGCACGTTTGGGCGGTTCGTAAATGTTTTGTGCCTTTACCGAATTTTCAATTAAATAATCAATGAGATCGGGAACCAACCACCAACGAATTGTATTATCATCAATGTGGTCGCCTGCAATTCCCAGGGCACGAATTTCGGTCATTCTGTCGTCCATAAACTCTCGGATAAGATGACTTCTTTCTCTTGCGGTCTTTCGGAGAGCATGATAGACTTCTATTCGACAATCTTTATCCAATATAAAGAAATTAGTTATATATTTATCACCTTGCTTCTCAAGAAGTGTTGCGTGGTGAAGGATATTAACCTCTTCCTCCATGTAAGGGAGTGCTACACCAAGTTCCATAGATAACTCTTCAATCGTTGAGGGGTTATTGCTCGCTTGTAGCAAAATGTTGTTTGGAATTTTTCTGTTTACAGCTTTCCAAGGCAGTCCGCT
>JAFTKL010000070.1 GCA_017453285.1 Clostridia bacterium
ACCAAGAACGGCCGTGATAGCGAATCCAAGCGCCTTGGCGTTAAGAAGGCTGACGGACAGGCAGTACTTGCAGGTAACATTATCGTTAGACAGAGAGGAACAGCTATCCATCCCGGTAACAACGTTGGTATCGGTAAGGATGACACCCTCTTCGCTCTTATCGACGGTAAGGTTAAGTTCGAGCAGAAGACTAAGGACAAGAAGCAGGTTAGCGTATACGCTGACTAATTCTTGCACAAATAAAAAAAGGCGGATTTTCCGCCTTTTTTTATTTTGTACTATAAAAACAGCAACCCGTGGTAGCATCGCTGTCCACGGGTTGCTTCATCGCGTTTGTGTCTGTTTCAAAGTTGTGATGTCGATACCCTTACAGACAGTCCAAATTTCGATAGGAGCAGGTATATTGGTTTCGATAGAACTCTAAAATAACACCGCAAGAAAGTTTTTTGCTTCTTTTTTTCAAAAAAGAAGAGAAAACCTAACTTGTAAGCTAACTTACTGCACAGTCTGCATCTGATAGAAGAGCCCTTTCTTTGCCATAAGCTCGTCGTAGCTGCCGATCTCGACGCAAACGCCGCCCTTGAGCACTGCTATGCGGTCTGCGTTTCGGATAGTCGAGAGTCTGTGCGCAACGATGAACGTGGTGCGGTTCTCGGTGAGATTGTCTATCGCCTTCTGGATCTCGCGCTCGGAAACGCTGTCAAGCGCGCTGGTCGCCTCGTCGAAGATAATGACCGAGGGATTGCGGATGATGGCGCGGGCTATCGAGATGCGCTGACGCTGACCGCCCGAGAGATTTGCACCGTGCTCGGTCAGCATCGTATCGATGCCGTCGGGCAGGGAATTGATAAGATTTGTAAGCTGAGCGGCTTCTATCGCGCGCGCGATGTCGTCAGCCGTCGCGTTTTCAACGCCGTAGGTGATGTTCTCGCGGATAGTTCCCGTGAAAAGCACGCTGTTCTGCGGCACGATCGCTATGTGCGAGCGGTAGCTGTGAAGGTCGATATCCTTGATATCCTTGCCGTCGACGAGCACCTGACCACTCGTCGCGTGATAAAATCCAAGCACGAGGTTGAGCGTGGTGGTCTTGCCGCAGCCCGACTCACCGACAAATGCGATAGTCTCACCCGCGCGGACGTTGAGCGAGAGTCCGTTGAGCAGCTTCTGATCTGCATCGTAAGAGAAAGCAACGTCCTTGAATTCGTAGCTTCCCTCAAGCTTGTCGATCTGAACCTTGTTGGTGTTATCCTCAATGTCGGTAGCGCTGAGTATCTCGCCGATTGAGGAGACAGAGTCAAGGCCTTTTGTGATTATGGGCAGAAGCGCGAGAAAGCTCGAGATCTGTCCTGTTATGCTTGAGAAATAGGACTGATAAAGCGAGATGTCGCCCACCTGAATAATGCCCTTGAACGCCATAAGCGAGGAGAACACGAGGCATCCGAGCTGGAAGAGCTGAGTTGTCGCCCAGGAGCAAGCGCCGAACTTGCTCTGCGTTACGTCAACGCGGAGTCCCGAGTTTGCAACGTCCTTGAGACTGAGGCTGAGCTTCTTTACCTCTTTGTCCTCAAGCGCGTGCGCACGTGTGATCTCTGTCATAACTACCATATCCATCAGCTTAGCCGAGGTGTTTTCCATATTCATACGGTAGTCCTTGTTGGTGGATGCCATCTTCTTGCGGAAAAATCTCGCAAGCGTGATCGACGTGGGAATGCAGAGCAGGAAGAAGGTAAACACGGTCAGATTTTTGCTGACCACGATGATAAGCGCACTTCCTGCGTTGAGAAGGAGCGCGGGGATGGTGACGAAGAGCTGAGAAGAAAGCGTATGCACGGTCTCGACGTCACGCATAAGTTTTGACTGAATTCGTCCGCTCTGCATCTCCTTGTGGAAGGAGATCGAGAGCTGCTGAAGCTTGCGCACCATAGCACCGCGCAGTCCTGCTTCGACCTTTCGCATTACACTGCAGTAGCATTTCGTATATAGCGTGTTCATCGGTATGTTCAAGATGATCAGCAGGATCATCGTAATGATAAATACGATCATCACGGTGAGGCTGTATTCTCCTGGGTATGCGACGAAGTTGATTATGTAGGAGGTAACTATCGGCAAAAGAATTACGGGGCTGTGCTTTATGATATAGAAGAACAGCGCGGTCAAAAGCTCTTTCCAATACCGCTTATATATTCGGAGCAACATCTTGAGCGGCTTGACCTCGGAGCGAACGTAGGTCTTGATGAACTCTTCTTCAAGCAGCTCGAGCTCGCTGTCGGTAAACTCCTTGTTGTAGGGAGCAGGACGTATTTTTTTAAAGCTTTTCGGTACCCAATTTTTTGTTAGCTTTTTCATAATTATCCCCCGTGACTATGCCTTTGGTATTCAATATTTTACGGTATTCACCGTTCGCGATAAATATAGCACAAGAGGGCATAAAAGTCAATAGAAAAATGAAAATTTTTTGCTTCATTTCAAAGAAAAAATAAGCTCCCCCGACGAGTCGGGGAAGCTTGAATTTTACTTGGATATTTTCATCTTATCGAGCTTTGATTCCATATCCGCGACGAGCGCGAACTGCGTGCGGCAACGGTCAAGATTGTGCGAGGGGCGGCTGATGCGGAAGTAGGTGTCGCCCTCGATGTAGTCGGTGAGGAAGCGAATTCCGCACTCGAGCGTCATCATCATAGCGCCCACGGGGAGAAGCTCGATCTCGGTGTCGGTGAGCTTGCCGCCGCAGCCGCGCATAAATCCGTCTGCGTACGCGTGGTAGAGCTCAAGGTCGAGCGAGACCTTGGAAAGATCGGTCTCGTCCTCGGCGGCAGTGTTCGCACCGAAACGGATAGAGTCACCGAAGTCGTTTACCGAGTATCCGGGCATTATCGTGTCAAGGTCGATAACGCATACGGGCGCGTCGGTCGATTCGTCGAAGAGAATGTTGTTGAGCTTTGTGTCGTTGTGGGTAACGCGGAGGGGAAGAGTGCCCGCGATGCGCGCGTTCTCAAGCGTCTTGCAGAAATCCTCGCGCGCAAGCACGAAATCGATCTCAGGCTTGACACTTGCAACTCTGCCAAGCGGGTCCTTCTCGATAGCCTTCATAAGATTTGCAAATCTTACGGGCGTGTTGTGGAAGTCCTTGATAGCCTCGTGGAGAGTCGACGCGTCAAACTCGGAGAGCTGCTGCTGGAAGTTGCCGAAAGCCTCTGCGCAGTCGCAGAATTCCTTGATGTTGGTAACCTTTTCCTTTGTGACGGTGCGCTCGGTGAAGTCGTAAAGTCTCCAATACGAGCCGATGCTGTCCTTATAAAAGCTATCGCCGTCCGCAGTTTTAACTACCGAGAGAGTGCATCTCTCAGCGTCGCCGCCGACTGCCGCTACCTTCGAGCGAATAAATTCTGTCACCGCGCAGATATTTTCCATTATCTCGTCGGGGCGAGTGAAGATCTGGTGGTTGATACGCTGAAGGATGTATCTCTTTTTGCTCTCGTTGATGACGAGAAAGGTGTCGTTGATATGTCCGTTTCCGTAGGGCTCGCAGTATTCGACCTTACCGACTGATGCGAATGCCTCAAGTGCTTCGTTTTTCTTTGCGCAAAGCTCTGCTCTTGTCATTTTTGTACCTCTGTATGTTTTTTTAAATTTAATCTATTATTGCTCCGCCGAGAACTCTGTCCCCGCGGTATAAAACGAGCGACTGTCCGCGCGCGATGGCTCTCTGCGGCTCGTCAAAGCGCAGAGTCAGCTCGTCGTCTCCGCTCCGCAAGACCGTAGCCGCCGCAGGCGCGTGGCGGTAGCGGATCTTTGCCTCGACTCGCATAGGCTTCTCGAGCGTGTCGTCGATAAGAAGATTTATCCTGCTTGCCCGAAGCTCGCTTTTGTACAGCTCGCGGTCGGAGCAGAGAGTTACTGTGTTGTGCAAAATATCCTTGTCGCCCACGAATATCGGTCTGCCAAGCGCAATTCCGAGCCCCTTGCGCTGACCTATAGTGTAGCGCACGATGCCGCTGTGCCTGCCGAGGATATTTCCGCCAAGATCAACGAAATTACCGCTCTCAAAGCCGATATCCTTGCCCGCGTGCTTATCAATAAATGATACGTAGTCGCCGTCGGGAATAAAGCAGATGTCCTGACTGTCCGAGCGAGACGCGTTGTTAAATCCGCGCGCACTTGCCATTTCTCTGATCTCGGGCTTTGTGTATTCTCCGAGCGGAAAGAGAATGTAGGGAAGTCGCTCGCGCTTTATCGACCAGAGAAAATAGGACTGATCCTTGTTTGAGTCAAGTGCGCGATAAAGTCCGTATTCACCCTTTTCGTCCTTCAGAATTCGTGCGTAGTGTCCTGTCGCAAGGTAGGGAATACCCATACTGTCGGCAAGATCGAAGAGCGCGCCGAACTTGAGCGTTCTGTTGCACTCAACGCAAGGATTTGGCGTTCTGCCTGCGCGGTAATCTGCGATAAATCTGTCTATGACTTCTCGCCGAAAGCTCTCACCGAGAGCGACGGTCTTGTGCGTAAAGCCGAGCAGATCGGCAGTTTTCTTGGCTTCAAGCGAGTTCTCATCAGGCTCGCATTCGTGTGAGTCTGGAATTGATACCCCATCCTCCCACAGTCGCATAGTAACGCCGAGAATATCGTATCCGCTCTCGGCTAAGAGCATAGAAGCGACAGCGCTGTCAACTCCGCCGCTCATCGCGACGAGTACCTTTTTCATCGGCGTTCCTCCGTTCAGAATTTAATCTCTTACCACTCGCGGCTGGTAAGCTGACCGTCCTCGCGCAGACCCTCGAAATCCCACTGGCGCAGTATCTCATATACAGCGATAGCCACCGAATTTGAGAGATTGAGCGAGCGGAGCGTGTCGCGCATAGGAATTCTCACGCAGAAGTCGCGGTTCTCATAAAGCAGATCCTCGGGAAGCCCGCGAGTCTCCTTGCCGAACATAATAAATACGTTGTCGGGGTAGGGAGAGACCTCGGTGTAGCTTCTCGGCGCCTTCGTGGTGAAAAAATAAGTATTTTTGATAGCCTCGGGGTGTTTGGCGAGAAAATCGGCGTAGTTTTCGTAGTAGGTTATGTTAAGCTTGTCCCAATAGTCGAGTCCCGCGCGCTTGAGCTTCTTGTCGTCTATCGCAAAGCCCATAGGCTTGATTATATGCAGAGCCGCGCCCGTAGCGGCGCAGGTGCGCGCGATGTTGCCCGTGTTCTGCGGTATCTCGGGCTCGTGCAGGATTATGTTTATCTTTCTTTTCTGTTCCATATTCGTATCCTTGATAGTTATCCTCAATATTATATAACTTTTGCAGAACATTTTCAAGACTATTTTCAAATTTTATTGACAATTCGGCGGCAAAATGGTAAAATAAATATGCGGAAGACCGCAAACGAGGTGAAATATGAAAATAAAATTCAGATATATAAATATACTCGCGCTTGCGCTAGTGCTTGCGATGTTGCTGAGCTCCTGCTCGGTGTTTTTCTCGACACAACTGCCCGAGAAGCAGACACTCGAAAATCACACGCAGAACGTGACCGTGATGCCTGACGGGACGGAAACGCCCGAAGAGAGCGGCACGGATGCGTGCAATCATAGCTTTTCTGATTGGAAAATAATCAAAGAGGGCGGCTGTCTCGGCGTTGACCGTGTGCGCGAGCGCAAATGCTCTCTCTGCGGACTTATTGAGAGCGAGACGAGCTATTCAGACGGACATATGGCTGTCGTTGACGATCCCGCTCGAGAAGCTACTTGCAAAGAAGAAGGACTCACCGAGGGTCAGCACTGCGAGAACTGCGGCGAGGTCATCTTGGCGCAGGGAATAGTTCCGAAGAGAAGCCACACCTACGACTCGGACACCGATGCCGAATGCAATATCTGCGGCTATCTGCGCGAGCTCGGATGCCTGCACGAAAGCATTGAAACTATTGAAGGAAAGAAACCGAGCTGTATCGAGATCGGTCTTAGCGACGGTGAGAAGTGCCTTGATTGCGGCGAGATAATCACCGAACAGATCGTTATAGCTCCTCTCGGACATACGCCCAAGACTGTCGAAGGCTACGAGCCGACCGAGACCGAGGAAGGACTCAGCGATGGCAAGGTCTGCTCGGTTTGTGATAAGATCCTGCTCAATCAGCGCCCGATAGCTCCCATCGGCTACCGCGACGTTGAAAGATACGCAAGCGACTACGCGTACAGATCTCTTGCCGAGCTTGAGGGCGGAGAGAAGATGCAGGAGCTTTATCTGCTGATGGATGCCGAGGCGAAGAAGTTCCACACCGACACGACTATAGATGCGTACAATGACAACGGCAAATACGGCGTTGCACAGTTTGACTACGCCGAGCTCGGTCTTACGCAAGAGCAGGCATTGACGGTATGGGCATACTACCGAGTCGACCATCCGCTATATTATTGGATCTCTGCAAGCTTTACCTATAACTCCGAGAAGATCAATCTTCTTTGCGCGCCCGACTATGCAAAGGGCGAGGACAGAGAAGAGTACAACAAGCTTTTGTTTGACGGAATAAGAGAGTACGTTACCGCTCTTGGCGGCGAAACCTCTCCTTACCGTATAGCTCTCGCGCTTCACGATATGATAATTTCGGATATCAGCTACGCATACAAAGCCGACGGCAAGACTCCCGAGGACGCCGAATGGGCGCACAGCGTCATGGGTGTGTTCGATAAGAAAAGCGGAGTTTGCGAGAGCTACGCGAAGGCATTCCAGCTTATGCTCAATTACTGCGGAATTGAAAATATTTTCGTCACAGGTATCTCGAACGGAGAGGACCACGCGTGGAATATGGCAAAGATGGAGGACGGCGAGTGGTATTGGTTTGATCTTACCTGGGATGACACACCCGATTGGATGTGGGGTGTTTCCTATAACTATTTCTGCGTCACCGATGCGTCCGACGTCTCTTGGGTAGACGGACCTTGGTCTGCCGCGCCAAAGACCTTTGCGTCTACGCACAAGCATTTCACAATTGCCGATGAGGGCGCAAACAAGCAGTATTCCTTACCGAGTCGCGCAAAGAACGAGATCGATCTCGAAAATGTAGTGTTGCTCAGAGAGCGTTTTGAGGTCGACGGAGGAGTATATGCGCTCATCGCGCCGTATAAGGTTCAGCTCGTGGGACTCACGGTCGGCGGCGAGGTCAATATTCCCGAAAGCGTTATCTACGACGACGTGGAATATACAGTCGTATCTATCGGCGGTATGGAGGGTAAGCTCTTCAAGTCGACTCCCATAGAGATCGAGGGCACCGTCACGAAGATCAGCATTCCCGCAAGCGTAAGCTTGATCTGGGATGAGGCACTGATGCTCGATGGACTTGAGTATATCACGGTCGACGCTGCAAACGAGACCTATAGCTCGAAGGACGGAGTGCTCTTTACAAAGTCGCTCTATACGCTCGTGCAATACCCGATAGGCAGCACGCGCAAGAGCTATATCATCCCCGACGAAACGGTCGAGCTTGCGAACTTCAGCTTCGGTAACAGCGAGCCGGGAGAATTGCGCTCGATAAGTTTCGGAGCGTCTCTCGCTCGCATCGGCACGCTCAACGCGGGCTACGGATACCGCGATTCCGACGAGGGAACTCTCAACACCTCGACGGGCGATATCTTCTACCTCAGAGGATTTATGGATTTCGATGGCGAGATAGTGCTCAGTGCCAAAAATAAGAGCTTTTTGATTGAGGACGGCGCGCTCTACAGTGCCGATAAGACGGTACTCTACGCGCTCTGCGACGGTGCTGCTACCTCCTACACCTGCCCCGAGACGCTGAAGACTATCGAGGTTGGCGCGTTCTTCGGCTGTTCGCATCTTAAGACCGTGAACGTAAACGCAGGACTTGAGCAGATAATGTCCTATGCCTTCGGCTATTGCTCACGCTTGCAGCTCGTAGCATATGAAGGTGACCGCGCAGGCTGGGAGAGCGTGAAGAAGCACTCAAATTGGTACTACCAGACGGGAGCTTTTAATATCAGCTTTTCTCAGTGAAAATGAATACAAGATCAGAGTAAAAATGCAAAAAGCCATTGACAAACCCAAACTTGAGTGATATAATATTATCAAAGAAAGGAAATTTCTGCAAGTCAGGATTTCAAAACGGGTGCGCCGAGGCTACGCTTTCGGTGTCTCGTATTTAAATTGATGGCAAAAATAAATACGTGAGACCGATGAAAATCGAATAGACGTAAGCGCACGCGAGCAAGGATATCTACGATACCCCTATGTGAGCGTGCGCTTTTTTATAAGTTTCTTCATAAAAAATATTCTAAGCTAGGAGGTACACATTATGAAGAGAAAATTTTATAGGTC
>JAFTKL010000071.1 GCA_017453285.1 Clostridia bacterium
GCGGCGAGCTTAGAGTTATGATTGGCTACGCCAAGTTATGATGTGCCTGACGGCACGGTTTGAAGTAACAGAGCGATCATATCATAACGTTTGCGAAGCAAACCCATAACGGCGAGCAAGGCGAGCCTCATAACTCATAACTAAAAATAGCATCCGTGGACACAGATGCAGTGCTTGTAAAGAAAAGAGGGCGAAGAGTTTCTACAACTCTTCGTCCTTTTCCTGTCGGTAGGTAACGTATTTTATTAAATTTCAAAAACTGTCCTTAAGAACACGCACCATAGTTTCCACGGAATTTTTTAATGCTCAGAGCAAGAAGGAAATGATGGTTGCGATCGCGCTCGAGACCATAAGGCCTGCGAGGATCCAGCAGAGAAGTCTTACCCAGAATTTAGTCTTATTTTTCATTTTTTATTTCCTTTCTTATCAATTATCGGTATCGAATGAGAGCTGGAGAGCCGAGAGGTCGCTGTCGGGGATGGTCGTGCCGGATGCGGGGATCTTCAGCTTCTTATATCCCTTGGAGTACGCCTCGGGGATCTTATCTGTCGCGTAGAGCAGCTTATTGCCCTTTTTCATAGTCATAAGAGTTACGCCGCCTGAGCTACGTGTAGTTTTGACGGGAATGAGCGAGGTCTTGATAGAGATCGCGCGCTCTGCGTCGCTGACAAGGAGTATCTCGTAGGGATCCTTCTCGATCTCGTAGAATACCGCGCAGATGGGGGATGCCGCCGAGTACGCGCCCACGAGCTTGCGGCGGTTGCCCTTTGTCTCGTAGCAGCTTGCGGGAACTCGCACGCCCTTGCCGTTTTCGAAGATGTAAACGAAGTTTTCGTTCTCGGGGTAATCCTTCTGTACGCGCATAAATACAGGTCTCTCGCCCTCGTCCATTCCGAGCTTGGCAGGGAGGAACTCGCCCATCGCCGATGCCTTGCAGCACTCGAAATCCGCGGTCTTTGCGCGGTACATCTGCTGCTTGTTGGTGACGAAGATGAGATCCGAGAGGTTGTCGGTCTCGGCGGTGTGCGTGAGGATATCGCCCTCCTTGAGCTTCTGCTCGTCCGCGCCTCGCAGGGATTGGAGCGTGATCTTCTTGAAATAACCCTCTTTGGTGAGGTAGAGCTTGACGTTGTAGTTCTCGACTTCCTCGTCAGCATTGTAAGCCACCACGTCGTCTATATGGATGATCTGAGAGCGGCGAGGCTGACCGTACTTCTTCTTGATATCCGAGAGCTGAGTCGAGATAAGTGCCTTCTGCTTGAGCTCGTCGGCGAGTATATCCTCGATCTTCGCGATCTCAGCCTGAAGTCCCTCGATCTCGTTGATGCGGTTGATGATATACTGCTTGTTGAGGTTGCGGAGCTTGATCTCCGCGATGTAATCCGCCTGGATCTCGTCGATGCCAAATCCTGACATAAGGTTGGGGATAACGTCCTCTTCCTTTTCGGTGTGGCGGATGATCTTGATCGCCTTGTCGATGTCAAGCAGTATCTTGCCGAGTCCGAGCAGAAGATGGAGCTTGTCCTTTTTCTTCTTGAGATCGAACTGAAGCTCACGCTTGAGGCAGACAAGTCTGAACTTGATCCATTCCTTTATTATCGGAACTACGCCGAGCTGTCTTGGCGTGGAGTCGATCAGCACGTTGAAATTGCACTTGAAGCTATCCTCGAGAGGAGTGAGCTTGAAGAGCTTGAGCATAAGCTTGTCTGGGTCAACGCCGCGGCGCAGATCGAGCGTGAGCTTAAATCCGCTGAGGTCGATCTCGTCACGGAAGTCCACGACCTCCTTGAGCTTGCCCTCCTTAACGAGATCCGAAATCTTGTTAAGTATCACCTCGATCGAGGTCGAGTATGGGATCTGGATTATATCAATGCAGTTCTGTGCCTTGTCGTAGTTGTAGCGCGAGCGGATCTTTACCGAGCCCGAGCCTGTCTCGTAGATCTGCTTCATTTCCTCTCGGTCATAGAGTATCGCTCCACCGCCGGGGAAGTCGGGCGCCTTGATGATATCCATTATTTTGTCGGTCGACACGTTAGGGTTCTTGAGTACCGCGATCGTTCCGTCGCAGATCTCTCCGAGGTTGAACGAGCAGATGTTGGATGCCATACCGACCGCGATACCCATATTGGGCGTTACGAGGATATTCGGGAAGGTTGTCGGCAGAAGAACGGGCTCCTGCATAGTGTTATCATAGTTGGGGATGAGGTCGACCGCATCCTTGTCGATGCCCTTGAAGAGCTCGGCGCAGAAGGGATCGAGCTTTACCTCGGTGTAACGAGATGCGGCGAAGCGCATATTCGAGGAATACTGCTTACCAAAGCTTCCCTTGGAGTCAACGAAGGGATGCAGAAGTGCCTCGTGACCTCTCGTGAGTCGCACCATCGTTTCATATATCGCCATATCGCCGTGGGGATTGAGCTTCATCGTCTGACCGACGACGTTCGCGCTCTTTGTGCGGCTGCCCGTCAGAAGTCCCATCTTGTACATCGTGTACAGAAGCTTTCTGTGCGACGGCTTGAGACCGTCGATCTCGGGGATCGCACGCGAGACGATAACGCTCATAACGTACGGCATATAGTTTTTCTCAATTGTATCTGTTATCAATTGCTCTTGTACGGGAGCGTAGATTATTTCATCAGCTGTCTTTACTTTTGACGTCTTTTTTGCCATTTAGATACCGTCCTTGAATTTAATATCGTGTAAATTTTATTTTGTCGTATCTTTTTGCTTAATCAATATGCTTTATTGTGTGGGCGGCAGCTCTTATGAGTCTGTTGTATAGAGCGAGCCCGAGACCGTTTTGCGTGGGCAGGTGCGCGTAGATGACGTCAACGCTCATCGAGTTTGTCTCGCGCAGAGCGGAGAAGAGTGTTTGCGCCTGCGTGGCAAGATCGTCACGCGCGCCGACGTCGATTATGTTTTTGTTATTTAAGAGCGGCATTTCCTCAGAGTAGCCGAGAATAGCGCAATTCTCGCGACTCTGTGCCGCTACAAGAAAGTCTGCGACCGCGTCGTCCTCCCCCTCAAGCAGAACGAGAGGGGCTGCGGGCGCGTAGTGCTTGTATTTCATTCCGGGCGAGAGCGGTCGCTCGTTCTCGCCGAGAAGCTCGGTGACAGCGGCGGCTATCTCCACCTTTTCGCAAACGCAACCGAGTGCGTCCGCGGTGATAGCTCCCGGGCGGAGCATAATAGCGGTTTCGCCCTCGAGCTTTACTATAGTGGACTCAAGTCCTATCTCGCACTGCCCACCGTCGATGATGGCATCGATCCTGCCGTTCATATCGGCGATCACGTGCTCGGCACTCGTTGGCGAGGGGGAGCCCGAAAGATTAGCCGACGGAGCGGCTATGGCAACGCACGACGCTTCGATAAGCGCATGCGCAACCTTGTGTGAGGGGCAACGGACGGCGACCGTGTCAAGTCCGCCCGTAACGCCGCTTGGAATTATATCCTTCTTTGGTAATATCACAGTAAGCGGCCCCGGCATAAAGGCTTTCGCAAGCTTGTAATAGAGCGGCGAGGTGTGAGCGTAACGCTCGGCATCCTCGGGGGCGGCGATATGGATGATCAGCGGATTGTCGGACGGTCTGCCCTTTGCGGCATATATCTTTGCCGCCGCATCCGCGTCGGTAGCGTCTGCGCCGAGTCCGTAGACCGTCTCGGTCGGTATTGCAACTAACCCTCCGCTCTTTATGATCTCGGCACAGCTCTTTATCGCCTGCGCGTCGATCTCTTCAGGAGTCATTCTGAATATCTGTGTATCCATACTCAGACTCCCTCCGCACTCTTGAGCTTTTCAGCCGTGTCCGCGGTGATGAGCGCATCGATCATCGCGCCGATATTTCCGTTGAGGAAGCTTTCAAGCGAGAAGAGCGTAAGACCTATGCGGTGGTCGGTGATACGCCCTTGCGGATAGTTGTAGGTGCGTATGCGCTCGCTTCGGTCGCCCGTGCCGACCTGACTCTTGCGGTCAGAGGCGATCTTTTCATTCTGCTCGGTCAGCTTCATATCATAGAGCTTGGTCTTGAGCATCTTGAGAGCTTTGTCACGGTTCTTGAACTGACTGCGCTCCTCCTGACACTCGATAACGATGCCCGTGGGCTTGTGGGTAAGTCTTACGGCTGACTCGGTCTTGTTGATGTGCTGACCGCCCGCGCCGCTTGATTTACAAGACTCGATTATAATGTCCGCAGGGTTTATCTCAACCTCAACGTCCTCAGCCTCGGGAAGCACCGCGACGGTTGCCGTAGAGGTCTGAATTCTTCCCTGAGACTCTGTCTCGGGAACTCGCTGAACTCTGTGCACGCCACTCTCGAACTTGAAACGCGAGTACGCGCCGTCACCCTCGATCATAAAGGTGACCTCACGAAATCCGCCAAGCTCGGTCTCGTTTGCGTTCATCAGCGAGACTTTGAATCCTGACGACTCTGCGTACATAGTGTACATTCTGTACAGCACTCCCGCAAAGAGTGCTGCCTCCTCTCCGCCCGCACCGCTGCGGATCTCGACCATAACGTTCTTGTCGTCGTTTGGGTCGCGCGGCAGGAGAAGTACCTTGAGTTTCTCAAGGAGCAGATCCGGCTGTGACTTTATTTCCTTGTATTCCGACTGGACAAGCTCGCGCATCTCGGTGTCAAGCGACTCCTCGAGCATAGCGCGCAGATCCTCGCACTCGGCGACGACCGACTTGTATTCGCGGTATTTTTCAATGATAGGAGTAAGAGACTTGTATTCCTTCATAAGCGCGGTGAAACGCTCCTGATCCGAAAAAATATCGGGTGCGGCAAGCTCTTCTTCTATAGTACAGTAACGGATCTCTGCATCCTTGAGTTTCTCTAGCATATTTTCCTCTTTTGTGGGTTATTATCTGTCGAAGTTATAGAAAGCCTTTACAGCCTTGTGGGTCTCGTAAACGTCGACCTTTGCTACCATCTCGTAGGGAGCGTGCATAGCGATCAGCGGTACGCCGAGGTCGATGGTCTCGATATTGTGCTTGGAGATGAATTTAGCAACCGTTCCGCCGCCGCCTGCATCTACCTTACCAAGCTCGCCCGACTGCCAAACTACGTTATACTCTTCCATAGCGGCTCTGAGCCAAGCGATGAACTCGGGATTTGCGTCGTTGGTGCCCGACTTTCCGCGGGAACCCGTGTACTTGGTGAATACTGCGCCGCAACCTACGTAAGCGGTGTTCATTCTCTCGAATACCTCTGGGAAGTTGGGGTCGTAGCCACAGCAAACGTCAGCCGAGAGACACTTGGAGTTAGCGCGGACAAGCGCGGAGGATACTCCGAACGAGCTTGCGATAGCGTCGATGATGTCGAGCATAAGGTCGCACTGCATTCCGCTCGCACCGTCGCTGCCGATCTCTTCCTTATCTGCGAGGATGCACATAACAGTGTGCTTGCAGTCGGGAGAGTCGATAAGTGCGGTGAGGGAGGGGTAAGCGCAAACGCGGTCGTCGTGACCGTAAGAGCCGATCATAGAGCGGTCAAAGCCGATGTCTCTTGCCTTTGCCGCAGGAACTACGCAAAGCTCGGAGGAGAAGAAGTCCTCCTCGGTGATGCCGTACTTGTCTGCGATGAGCGTGAGAACTGCGTTCTTTACCGAGTTTTCCTCATCCTCGGGCATATTTCCGAGAAGCACGTTGAGCTGCTCGCCGCGGATAGCGTCACCGAGAGGAAGCTTAGCCTGCTCGTAGCCGAGGTGGGGGAGAAGATCGGAGATGTAGAATACGGGATCGGTCTCGTCCTCACCGACGCAAACCTTGATAGTCTTGCCGTCCTTGGTGATAACTACGCCGTGAAGAGCGAGGGGAGTTGCTACCCACTGATACTTACGGATACCGCCGTAGTAGTGTGTCTTGAAGTAAGCCATACCGCCGTCCTCGTAGAGAGGGCACTGCTTAAGGTCTATTCTGGGAGCGTCAACGTGAGATGCTACTATTCTGATACCGTTTCTGATATCCTCAGTACCGATAGAGAACACGAAAAGGTTCTTGCCGCGGTTGTTGTAGTAGAGCTTGTCGCCTGCCTTTACGGTGTCGCCGAGCGTGTACTCGCGGTAACCGTGCGCGCTCATAAGAGCGATAGCTGCGTCAACCGATTCTCTCTCGGTCTTTCCGTTGTCAAGAAAGCTCTTGTAGCCCTCAGCGTAAGCGAAAGCGGCGTCAACCGTTTCCTTGCCCAGCTTCTTGTAAACTGTTTCCTTTTTGTAAAGAAGATCCTTGTTCATTTTACACTTTCCTCGTTTCTGTAATATGTATTTATTATTTAAAATGTTCTATTGCCTTATTGACCTTTTTGACGTAATTGCGCGTTTAATTGAATGGAATATGCTTCAGAGTTCCGTCTCCGTTTTAGTATTCGTCGTCCTCAAGCCATTCTGCCACGTTACCCTCGCCTGCGTTATACGCGGCAAGCGCGGTATCCCAATTGCGAAAGCGCGTGAAGAGATATTTGAGATAATACGTTCCGTATCGGATGCTTACCTCGGGGTCGAAAAGCTCGAGAGAGGTGAGATTTTCACCCAGATGCTCGGACGAGGTCAGCCACGCGAAAGTCTTGGGGGTCATCTGCATAAGTCCGCACGCGCCTGCGTTTGAGGTCGCCGCAGGATCAAAGTCACTCTCGACCTCGATCACAGCGAGAATTATGTATACGGGAACGTTGTACTCGGACGCGTACTTTTCTGCAATCTCGCGGCATTCGTCAAGCGGGATCTCTCTGTGTGCGCACTCGCTTATCAGATTGAAGACGAGAGTTACCGATACTGCGACTACAAGTATGAGAGCTATCATTACGGGGCGCTTAATTCTGTGCATCACTGACCTCCGTAGCGAGAATTTTTTCGATCACGCCGTCTGACTCAAGGAGCAACTGCTCACGCGAGCTACCGTTATTCAGCACCGCGTCTGATGCCGCGATATAAAAGTCGTCGTCCTTTTGCGCGTTGATCCTCAGCTCTGCCTTATCGCGCGAGATAGAGTCGCGCGCCATAATGCGAGCGACGCGGTCGCTCTTGGGGGCGAGCACTGAGATCACGAAGTCACACTCAAGGTTAAAGCCCGACTCGATCAGCGTGGGAGCGTCGACCGCCACCGCGATCGCGCCCTGATCACCGAAAGATGCGATCACCTCGCGGATGCGCACGAGCACGCGCGAGAGCACGGTCTCGTTGAGAAGCGCGAGTTTTTCTTTATTCGAGAACACAACAGCACCAAGCGCGGCGCGGTCAAGCGTTCCGTCGGGTGCGATAACTCGCTCTCCGAACGTCGCCTTTATTGCGTCGAGACACTCGGACGGTGGAACGAGCAGGGAATGATAAAGCGCGTCGGCATCGATTACGGGAATATTTCTTTTAGTGAACGCCTCGGAGAGCAGACTCTTGCCCGCGCCCGACGGTCCTGTTATGCCGATTACCTTCATATCCGCGCAAAAACTCCCTTCAATATTAAGTATAATATATCACCTTATATTATAACTCATTTCTTCGATTTTTTCAAGTACCCACACGCATATTTTTTATTTTATTGACCGCAAGACTTGACGGCGGTCAGTGCTGATAGTATAATTGAGTTGTAAGACGAAATTTTTTGAAAAATTTTAAAAAACATTGTAATGTAAGCCACGTTTTTGTTGTTTATTAGGGTGAAGGACCTTCAAGAAAGGAGATTTGAGATGGAAGACAGTCAAATACTCGAGCTATATTTTGCACGGTCAGAGGATGCGATCGCCGAGACCGACAAAAAATACGGCAGCTATTGCAAATACATAGCCGACCGTATACTTGAGAACGAAGAGGATTCACTTGAGGTCAAGAACGACACCTATCTTCAAGCGTGGAACACCATTCCGCCCAAACGCCCCGAACCGCTCAAATATTATCTCGGCGCACTCTGCCGCGGTATAGCCATAAACCGCCGCAGAGCGCAGATGAGACAGAAGAGAAACGGGAATGTGGATATGATACTCGACGAGCTTTCGGAGTGCATTCCGGACCCCCACGAGAAGAACGGCTTTGTTGATGGGTTGATATTGCGCGATGCCCTCAATCGCTTCGTTCACAGCTTGCCCGAGCGCACGCAGAAGGCATTTTTGCTCCGCTATTGGTACGCATGCACGGTAGCAGAGGTAGCAAGCGAGCTCTCGATAAAGGAGAGCAACGCCGCAGTCCTTTTGATGCGCACGCGCGAAAAACTCAAAGAATTTTTAGAAAAGGAAGGGTTTGAAATATGAAAAAAGAAGATATTTTCGAAGCTCTCGGCGATATAGATGCTGAGGTCGTATTAAATGCCGCACCGAAGATGAATAAAGTAAAAAAGAACACCTTTGTTTTGCGCCTCGTGGCAATCGCCGCGTGCGTCGCGCTGCTCGTAAGTACCGTAGTGGTAAGCACTCTGCTCCTCAACCGAGAGGATGAAAACCAGCCCGACGTGCCGAGTGACGTGACGGAGCAAGGAGATGGAAGGGTTAAGTATGTTATGTATGTTGATCATTCTGCCTCCTCCGCCCCATTTAACTCAATAGAAAATGATAGCTACACTGTTGAAATAAGAGATCAGAAGGACATAAGTTTTTCACTCTCAAATCGAAATGAAGTAGACCGCACAAAAGGAACTGAAGACGCTTTATCGATCAATCTATTGGGTAAGAATTGGACTTTGAATTACTCAAAAACCTTTTCAGTTGGACTTGATAAAAGCGATCGGTTTGCACACCTCGGCATTTATACGGAATATAGGACAGATGGTAAGACTGTCGATCTCAATTCTGTTACTAACGAGATAATTTATTTATCCGATTTAAAAGCAGAAGTGGATGTAGATGGGGATTTTTCTGCGAAAGATGCTATATTGGTAGCAGATAAGATACTTGCCTCTTTATATGGCGACAAAGCTCTCGAGTATTACGAAGAACCGATATCGGTTGCGTCTTCAGCGGGAGAAAAAGATATCTATATAATGTACCAAAAAAGTGCCTATGGATATTCAACAGCTGAGAATATTCTCATAGGATTTAACCGCAAAGGAGAATTGTTATCGATAAATGCCTTGAAGAAAGGAACTATGGAACGAGTAGAACAGGATATTACTAAAGAGCAAGTAGACAGTGCTTTTCAAGTGCTCAAGGATCAATATACCGAAGCAAAGATAAGTATGCCGCAAATCTTACTCGCCTCGGATGGCAACTATTATTTAAGTGCCTATGTGGTAATTGAAAATATACCTATGTTCGTGTATATAAATATAGAATAACCGTGTTAAAAATGCCGCAGGAAAGCAATATTGTGTTCCTGCGGCTATAGGCATATATCAAAATAAGAACAATTATTTGTTTGTAATCTAAATAAATATATGAAAGAAAGGACAAGATTTATGAAAAATATATTTAAAACATATGTTGCCATGTTACTATTAGTAGTATTGGCTTTTAACGGTATTAGATTTGACGCCGTAGCTGTTGGAAATATCGTTCCTCGCGGAGTGGGCGTAGTTACAACAAAGATAGAAGCGTGCAGAACCACTATGGAAGAGGGAGACAAACAATCTCTTAGACTTACGGCGTCTCATTTGGGAGGAACTATGACTTGGTCGAGCAGTTCTCCATCTGTTGCTACGGTAGACAGTGTAGGCGTTGTGAGTGCTATATCCACTGGAATAACCACCATAACCTCGAGATATAGTTATAATGGTGCTATTTATACTGACACTATTACTATTGAGGTGTTCGACAAAAGTAATGTTGTTGGAATAGAAAACGGTAGGAATTACTATATCATGAACTATTCAGGCAAGCGGCTTATGGGATTGGCGACCGCTTCTGATTCGAATCTTACAAATGTAAATACGGGAGAACGTACTGAAAATACTCGTTATCAGTGGATTACCGAACAACAACCTGACGGAACATTTCAGTTAATCAGCGCTTATAGTCCTACAGGAAGATGTTTGGATGTTACCGGAAGTAACGTGGATATATATGCGGATAGTGGTGCTAGTTATCAGAAATTTACCATCGAACGAGTAACGTCAAAGCCATATGAAGGATTGTATTTGATCAAACACGGTGAAAAATTTGTCGCACAGGAATCGAACTACGATGTACGTCTTACGGAGACGAAATCTGTGTCGTGTTATTGGTCTTTTATGGCGGTTCCAAAGCAGTATGCTGAATTTTTTTGCCACGAGTATCCGATAGGAAATAGTCTTTTTCAAACCAATTTGAATTTTATGTATTTCAGAGATGTTTTCAATTCGCTCAACTATGCAACAAGCTGGTCATATGAAAATAATTCTGCAACGGCGGCTTATAATTGTATGACAAAGAGGGATGATGTCTTCATCTTTTCCGGACACGGTAATGCGGGAATGATTGCATTTTATAAAGAAGAAAATGGAGCAGGAATTTGTACCGGAAGCATTAGTTCAAATGTGTGGATCACTGCAGGAGAAGATAACAAATATATTTCAAGCATCGAAGCAAACGGATTAAATCACGCAAGAGCAATTATATATTTTGGATGTGAAACTGGAAAAACATATAATAGAAACAATCTGTATTATAGCAATTTAGTGGATGAAACATTTGGAAAGGGGGCACATTTTGTTTTAGGAGTGGAAGAGGTAATATACGCCAATCACCACAATGAATGGTTAGATTATTTTTTGGATGCAATTAACTCGGGAATGAATATAGTAGAAAGTGTCGAGTATGCCAAAAATACGTTAGGTCCTATTACGGTTGAAGGTGTAAACTACGCAAAAATTCCGCTGTATACCCGCGGCGATGGTTCACAATATCTTGCTATAACTTAATCAACCACCCGCCTGCCGAGTTTTCGGCAGGCGGTTTTTGTGCGCTTATCGTTAAATACATCTTCACTTGTTATCCGCTTTTTCTTTTGACTCAAAAGGTGCAAAAGAAAAAGCTACCAAAAAGAAAACACCGAAATGGAGATTTCGCTCGTTGCGACGAGCGACCGACGTTTCGTCGTCGGCTCACGACAAACTTTTAAAAAAGTTTGATCAAAACTTTTCTGTGACGCTCCCAATAGCAATACATCATTCAAGTTCTTTTGATTTTCAAGTCGGCGCGTCCTGCGGACGAAGAAGCCGACTTGAAAATAGGAAAAAACAAGGAGTATTGGGCACGCGCTACGCGTTCGTGCTCAAGACGACTATGTTTTTGACCGAATTCTTTTCTTTCAAGAAAAGAACGAAAAAACGCGTCCCTTCATAATTTTTTCAAACAGTTCTTGCAAAATGAGGAGAAAGATAGTATAATATATATAAGACTTGATTTTGGGGGTAATATGAGATACACGACGGTACTTTTTGACGCTGACGGAACGCTTCTTGACTTTGCGAGGAGCGAGGACGAGGCGGTGCGCGCGACGATGATCTTTGGCGGCATTGAGCCTGACGACGAGAAGGTCGCGACCTACAGCAGAATAAACGATGGACTCTGGAAGATGCTTGAGCGAGGCGAGATAGAGAAAAACGTGCTTCTTTACCGCCGATTTGAGCTTTTCTGCGAGCATTACGGCTACACTGCCGACGCGCGTGCTATGGCGCGTGAATATATGGAGCAGCTCTCACAGCGCGGCTATTTGCTCGACGGTGCGCGTGAGCTTTTAGAGGCGCTCCACGGCAAAGTCAGAATGTACATAATCACCAACGGTGTGGATTTCATTCAGCGCCGTCGCTATGCGCATTCTGGACTTGAAAAATACTTCGACGGGCTCTTTATTTCGGGCGAGCTTGGCTTTGAGAAGCCCGATCCGCGCTATTTTGAGTGCGTTGAGGCAAAGATCGAGAACTTTTCTGCAAAGGATACTATCGTCGTCGGCGACTCGCTGACCTCGGATATCAAGGGCGCGAACAACTATTCTCTCGACTCCTGCTGGTATAATCCCAAGGGCAAGCCGCTTGCGGCGGGAATTACGACCAACTACGTCGCAAGCAACTTTGGCGAGGTCCTTCGCGTGATCGAAAGAGGAGAGCTTTGATGGGGGAGATCGGCAGAGAATTGCTTGAGCTTCTCGCAAAGCATAATATAGAATACAAGCTTGACGTGTCGACAAAGGAGCGCGCAAGCTTCAAGATAGGCGGCAGAGTCGCGCTTGCGATCTATCCCGCCACTGCTGAGCAGGTCGCGATCGCGCTGTCTGCGCTCGACGGTGCGGGCATCAAGCACGAGATCATCGGCAACGCGTCAAATCTGCTCTTTGCGTTTGATTACTATAACGGCGCGTTCGTGTTTACCGATAGACTTGACAGGTGCGATCTGTATGAGGAATACATAGCCTGCGGTGCGGGCGTGTCGCTGACACATCTTGCAAATCTCGCCGCGAAGAATTCGCTCTCGGGGCTTGAATTTGCCTACGGAATTCCCGGCTTTCTCGGTGGTTCGGTCTATATGAACGCAGGCGCGTACGGTGGACAGATGTCGGACGTGGTGATCCACACGGTTGCGCTGAATAAAAAGAATGGACAGATCATACGCCTTGACGAGTGCGAATTCGGCTACAGACAGAGCATATATATGAGAGATCGCGATCTCGTCTGCCTCGGTGCGACGCTTAAGCTCGCGCGTGGCGAGGAGAGCGAGATACGCGCGAAGATGGCGGAAAATATGCGCCAGAGAAAAGAAAAACAGCCGCTCGAGCTCGGAAGCGCGGGCAGCTATTTCAAGCGCCCCGAGGGGCATTTTGCAGGCAAGCTGATCGAGGATTGCGGACTCAAGGGCTTTTCTGTTGGCGGTGCGCAGGTGTCCGAGAAGCACGCGGGATTTATCGTCAACCGCGGCGGCGCGGATTGGCGCGAGGTGCTTGAGCTTGAAAGAATTGTAAAGGAGAAAGTCGCGCTTGCCTTTGGAGTCACGCTTGAACGTGAGGTGCGCGTGATAACTGATCAGGATGTCGTTCTCGATTGACACCGTAACCGAGCTGCTCGAGAGCCGCTCGACTAAGACCTGCTGCACTAAAGCGTTCGTCACGGGGCTTTGCATAGCTGCGCTGGCACTCCCCGAGGAAAAAAACAAAATAAGGCTACAGCTTCGCACCAAAGAGCTTGCCGAGCTTGCGTCAGAGCTTCTGACAAAGCAGTTCAGCGCGTCTCCCGAGATCTGCCGCACGGTCAAGGCGGGCAGGGAGGTCTATCTGCTTGATTTTTATTCAAAGTCGCTGAGCACATATCTTCGTTCGGTCGATCGAGTCGATCCCGACAGAACGCTTGCCGAGACGGCTGGATTTCGCTGTAAGGATTGCGCCACGGATTTCCTTCGCGGTGCGTTCGCGATATGCGGAACTGTCAACGACCCGCAGAAGAGCTACCACGCGGAGTTTATTCTTCCCACACCGATGCGTGCGAGGCTGCTCTCGGGGCTTCTTGAGAACGTATTCAGCCTGCCAAAGACCGTAAAGCGCGGCGAGCGCACGGGCGTGTATTACAAAAACAACGAGATCGTCGCTGACCTTCTCAACTATCTCGGCGCGGGAATGTGCTCGCTTGCGGTCACAAACAGCTATATCGAGCGCGACATACGAAACACCGAGAACCGCGCGACCAACTGCGTGGCGCGGAATATTTCAAAGTCTGTCGATGCGGCGATGCGGCAGATAGATGCGATAAAAGCGTTGATTGCAAGCGGAAAGATGCTCTCGCTCCCCGAAGAACTTCGATATACGGCAGAGCTGAGGCTCGAGAACCCCGATGCGTCGCTCTTCGAGCTTTCGCATATGCACGAGCCGCCGATCTCGAAGTCGGGACTCAACCGCAGGCTAACAAGACTTCTTGAAGAAGCTGAGGAATTAAATCAATAAAACA
Organism: Clostridia bacterium; assembly: GCA_017453285.1. Lineage (GTDB taxonomy): Bacteria > Bacillota > Clostridia > Oscillospirales > CAG-272 > HGM12713. The sequence continues at coordinate 13,829 of JAFTKL010000071.1, forward strand.
AAAGAACCGATGCACGCATCGGTTCTTTTTTATGTTGAAGTATTATTATTCCTCGGTGTTTTCGGGATCTTCGGGGGTGGGAGGTACGATTCCCGTGTCGTAGCCGGGGATGATGCAGGACTCAGCAACTATGTCGAAGTCATCGCCGTCCTCTGTGTAAAGAAGAACAGTGTTACCTTCTGCGTCTACGAAGTAAGCGTATCCTGCGCCCGTGCCGTTAGTTTCTACGGTTAGAGTAGAGCTGAATGCGATCTTCTTGAAGGTAACTTCCTCCTGAGTTGCACCGTTGCTGGAAGAGAAGAGCTTGATCTCGTCGTTAGCACCCTCTGCGAAATAGAGAGTGTTACCGCAGATGAACATCGAGCCCGCGATAGGCTTGGAGGAGATGGATCTTGAGGTGGTGTCGGATGCCTTCTTGAAGGTGATCTTACCGCCCGAAGAAGAGGTAGGCTTGCTGTACTGATAGAGGTCGCCCTTTTCGGTAACTACGAAGGAATCGACTGCCTTGGTGATGACCTTGGAGTCAGCCTCGAAGTCCTTGGAGGAGAGATTAACTCTTACAAGATCTGCGTTGGAGGAGTCTATGTAGTAGAAGTACTTGCCATCGGGAGAGAACTGACCGAGCGCATCTGCGATCTTGCGTGCGCCCTTGCCGCCGTCGTAGAGGTAGGTGGAGTTGACCGTGGTGGTGCGTCCGTTCTCGTCAGTCGCTGTTCTGGTAGCAGTCAGGTATGCGCCTACGAAGGTTGCGGGAGCGACTACGTCTCTTTCACTGGGAGCGTAAACGAATTTACCCTCACCGACCTTGCTTTCCTTCTTGTCTCCGACTCTGTAGATAAAGCAAGCAATTCTGCCGTCGAATTCATAGTTAAAGAGGATCTCCGAGCCGTCAGCGTTCATATCGGTGATGGCAACGAAGGGAGCAGGGTTTGCACCGATGATGGCGTGCTCTTCAAACTTGGTGCCGTTTTTGGTAACGTCGATATAGTAGAGCGCATTCTGCTCGGTGTAAGCGTAAACGTATCTTCCGTCGCTCGAGATAGCTGTAGGAATAAGTCCCTCGGTCTCGCCGATGTCGTTAAAGCCTGCGTTGCGGAAATACTTGATCTGAGTCTGCTCCCCGTCTCTGCCGCTTTTCTCGGTGTAAACTACTGTAGTAGCGTCGCCTGAGATAAAGAAGTTTGATGCGGACGAGTCGCTCGAGATATCTTCGAAGGAGTTCTCAGAGTAGAGCTGAACGATGTCACCCATCTTGAAGATGATGCCGGGCGCGTAATCTGCGTAAGCGATGATCTTATCAGCCTCAGCCTCGACGAGCGAGAGCTTTTTGCCCTTGAGGATATACATCAGGTAGACGTTGTTGCCTTCCTCGGTGACGATCTCCTCAAAGATGTAAGCAAAGGAATTGTTCTTAGCGGGAACAAGGGTGATCTCGCCTTCAAAGGTCTCTTTGACGTCCTTTCCGTTTGCCATAACGTGATAGAGTCCGTCAAGGTCGGTATAGACCATATATGCGTTGTCCTCTCGTTTCACGTCCTTTCCGGGAGAGGAGAATACGGCGATGAAGAGAGCAACCACCAAAATGATAGCAACTACGACTGCGGCACCGATCAAAAGCATCTTAGGGTCGATGCGCTGACGTCTTCTCTGAGGCTTGCGAGCCGGCTGCTGCTGGGGCCTTTGCTGCTTGGGTCTCTGGGGTGTAGGTTGCTTTTTGGGCGAGGTGTCGCCAAATGCGTTGAAGTCGTCGTCCTCGGATGCAGAGTAGGCAACGAAGTTTCTGTCGAGCGACTCTCTGCCCGAAGAATTACCTGCTCCGACCGATGCAAACGCAGGGCGCATAGCGTTGTTGTTAAGCATAAATACCTCCGTGTTTTTATAAGTAGGTCATAAATGTACAAATACAAATATACAAAGTTATACATCATACAATATTTTATCATATGCGCATACAATTTACAACAATATATTATTAAAAAACTATTAACAAACAATGAACGACACCATATGTAGTGTCATTTTTTAAAAATAATTGCCGTATTTTGCGGTGTGACACGAATGTCACAGTAAAAATATGGTAATAAACAAACAAGCTGCCGCATATGCTTTTACCAAAGAAAAGCAAAGCGAGGGACGAGTATGGCAACGGTGATAACGAGTGGTACGAGAGGTGAGATCTTTTCACATTCAGCTTGTGAGGAGAGCGCGCTTTTGCGCGTTCTCGGGCTTTTTCCGTCTGCGCTCGCTGACGAGATCCTGCACGCGCTTGACTACGAGAAACGACGGGGGAGATGCATCCCCGAGGAGATCAGGCTGAGGGCGGACAAACGTGTCTACCTGACTCTCGGCACTCGCGAGGGAAAGCGAAATCTTCCGCTCTCTTTCCTTTTGCCAAAGGACGAGCTTGCGCTGATATTTGAAAAAATGTGCGGCGGCTCGCTGTACGCGTACGGCGAGAGCATACTGCGCGGTGCGATATCGCTTGGTGGCGGCGTGCGCGTGGGAATATGCGGCAGAGCCTCGCTCGAGGGTGGTCGGATACGAGGGGTTTATGATATATCCTCGCTCAACGTAAGGCTTCCGTCCTACGTCTGCCGTATGGAGCGCAGACTCTTCGATGCGGTGGCGGATGCGGTAAGGAAGGGGGGCGGAGTAATGATATATTCGCCGCCCGGAGAGGGAAAAACTACGCTTTTGCGCTCGCTCTGTGCGTATTTGTCGTCGGGTGAGCGCGCTATGCGCGTATCGGTCGTCGATAGCAGGGACGAGCTTGGAAATCTGCCGCATCCGAGTGAACATTCGGTAGACATCCTTACCGGATACCCGAAGGCAGAGGCGATATTGATGGCGACCGCATTTATGAATCCCGAGGTCATCTTTTGCGACGAGATCGGTACTCTTGACGAGGCGCGTGCAATACTTGAGGCGCAGAATTGCGGAGTGCCGCTCGTCGCAACTGCGCACGGTGAGAACCTTGAGAGTCTTTTGCGCCGCCCGCAGATACACATTTTGCACGAGTCTCGCATTTTTTTACTCTACGTTGGAATAAGGATATCGGGCGATGGATTTGACTACGTGATAAACACGCATAAGGAGGGCGAGCGTGCTATTGAAGATCATCGGAATAATTCTGATACTTCTCTCTGCGGCAGCCATAGGGCGTGAGCTCAGAGGCGCGCTTGACCGTGAACTTGGTTTTGCGACGGCGCGAGTGTCTCTCCTTAGTTACACGCGGCAGATGATAGAAAACTTCAATGCAAGCGGTGAGGAGATACTGCGCTCCTGCTCGACGGAGCTTCTTTTGGAGTGCGGTTACATAGGTGATCGTGCGCCCAAAAGCTTTTCGGAGCTTGCAGATGCTTGCGAGATGGGCGACGGAGAGAGTGCGCGGATATTTGGCGAGTTCTGTCGGGGCTTTGGCAAAAGCTACAGAAACGAGCAGTTAAGACACTGCGAGCATTATCTTGCTTTACTGACAGAACGTGCCGACAGACTTCGTCAAGAGACAGCGTCAAGGAAAAAGATCGTGCTTGTATCTGCTGTTTCGTGCGGATTGATGCTCGCGATACTGTTCATATGATGCAAAGAAATTGAAAGACAGAACCGAAAAGGACGGTGACGGGGTGGAAATTGGACTTGTACTTAAAATAGCGGGTGTGGGAATGCTCGTTGCAATAATATCGACCGTGCTCTCGAAGGCGGGACGGGACGAGCAAGCGATGCTCGTGACGGTCGGAGGAATACTTGTTGTAATGCTGATGCTGATCGAGGAGATAGGAGTACTGCTCGAGACGGTGCAGAGCGTGTTCGGACTCTGATATGGACGCTTTTGCTCTGTTGATGAAGGTCTGCGGTGTCTCACTGCTCGGATGTGTGTGCCTCTGCATTTTTGGCAGACTTGCATCGGGCTTTTCCGCGCTTCTTCGTATCGGTGTCGCGCTTGCGGTGTTCGGCGCGGTCGTCTATATGCTCTCACAGAGTATCAAGGATATATTTGCACTCGGGAGCGAGCTTGTCGGTAACGCAATAGCAAGCGAGACGCTCGTGCTTATGCTTAAGGCACTCGGGATGGCACTTGTATCAAAGCTCTGCGCTGACGTCTGTCGCGACTCTGGGGAGACTGCACTTGCGGGCGGAGTAGAAAGTGCAGGGAGAATAGCAATATTGGTGCTGAGCCTTCCGACTTTTGCCAAGATCCTCGCGCTTGTCGGTGAGATGCTCGGTTATGCAAGGAACTGAAAAGAAAGGATGTGCTTCTCGGATGCGTGCGATATATGTTTTGCTTGTGCTGATCTTTATTTTGCCGTTCTTTTTTATCGACGTGAGCGGCGTGACGGTTGAGAGTGAGCTTTGGGAAAATTTCGTAAGCTCCTTGCCGGATGGCGCGACCGACGGATTTGAGGACGGCGCGTTTGATGACGAGGGAAGCCTTGCTGAGAGCGTTTCGCAAATGAGCAGCGCGCGTTACGTAATCGGGCGGATACTTGACTGCATAGGTCTTGAGCTTCGCGGCGCGCTGACGCTTTTTTGCTCGCTCTGCGCTCTGCTGACTCTGAATGCCGCACTCGGTGGCGCATCTGGTGCTTTCCTCGGCAGAGATCTCGGCGGTGCGGTGAGATTTTGCTCGGCGGGCGCGATATTCTCAAGTGTGATATATTCACAGTACGGGCATTTTGAGAGCATAGAGATATTTTTCGACTCTCTCGGCTCTCTGATGCGTGCGATGATACCGATGGGCGCAAGTCTGTGGGCGATGGGCGGAAATATCGTGAGCGCAAGCAGTGGTAGTGCCACGCTATACATTATGCTTGGAGTCAGCGAGGGACTCTTTCGTACGACGGTCACACCCGTCTGCTCGGTGATGAGTGTGCTCAACCTCTGCGATGCGCTTTCCGACGAGATGCGGACGGGTAGGATGCTCGGGGCAATACGCAAGATCTACAGCTTTTTTCTGTGCTCGGTGATGACTTTGCTGATCTCCTGCCTTGCCGCGCAGACCGCGCTCTCAGCTTCGGCCGATGGAGTAGCGGCGCGGACGGCGAGACTCGTCAGCGGAAGCTTCATTCCGATCCTTGGTGGGAGCGTTGGCGAGACTCTGCGCACGGTCGCGAGTGGGGTAGGGTACTTAAAAAACGTCTTCGGCATCGGAGGGATACTTATGATCTTCTCGCTTCTGCTTCCCGTGTGTGTCTCGACTCTGCTATACCGAGTGGTGTTTTTAGCTGCGGGCGGAATTGCCGATATGCTCGGGCTTGCGAGCGAGGCGAGACTGCTTGACGGACTCGGCGAGGTTTACGGAACGATGCTCGCAGTGGTGACGAGTGTTTCGGTGATGTTCGTGCTCTCACTCTGCATCTTTATGCAATCTGTGGTGGCGGTGGAGTGATGAGTGAATATTTTCTTGGAATAGCGCTCACCGTGCTTATCGGCGGACTTGTGCTCTCGCTTTTGCCCGATGTGAGCGCAAAACCGTATCTGCGGCTTCTCTGCGGAGGTGCGATAGTGCTGAGCATACTCTCGCCGCTTGTGTCATTTGTGAGTGATGAAACTTTCTCGGACAACCTGCTTTCATTGTTTGAGATGGATGAAGTTGAAGGACAAAACTATGCGGAAATTTACAATAATTCGCTTGTATCTGCGGGAGCGGAATTTGCATCGGATAAGCTGAAAAGCGAGATAAAACAAGAACTTTCGATAGATAATAATGCTTTTGATATATCCGTAATTGTAAAGAGCAGCGGTGACGAAATTTACATAGAACGCGTCGAGGTGATAATTCACCCGTCGGGGCTCTCGTTGAACCCTCACGCGATAGAAAAATACGTTTCGGACAGACTCGGATGTGAATGTGTTATAATATACGAGTAATGCGTAAAAATACAATAAAATATTTTAAAAATCTACAAATATCAACAAAAAGCGTGATAAAATAATGACGAAAAATACAATTATCCCGATAACTCAAAAAAAGAAAACTCTTTTGCTTCTTCTGCTTGCTCTTCTTGGTATCCTGCTTATGCTTTTGTCAAGATGCGGCGAGGATAAAGCAGGCGCGCAGACACAAAACGAGCCGTCTGCGCTCGATCCTGCGCTCTATGCCGAGCAGATCGAAGAGAAGGTCGAAGCTCTCTGCAATAAAATAGACGGTGTGAGCTCGGCGCACGCGGTGGTCACGCTCAAGGGCGGTTATCGCGCGATCTACGCGACCGATGCGCAGTACGGCTCGAGCGTCAACAAGAGCGAGACCGTGCTTATTGGTAGTGGAAGCTCAGAAAAAGCTCTGCTCATAGGCTACGAGAACCCCGAGATCGCGGGCATCGGCATCGTTTGCTCGGGCGGTGACGACGCGTACGTGCGAGCCGAGATAATCTCGATGATAAGCGCGGCTTTTGACCTCGGCAGCAACAAAATTTTCGTCTCGGGCACGTGAGTGTCATATTCGCGACGGGCGACTCATATAGTGGTAGCGTAAACAAAAAACTTTCGGAGGAAATTTTTATGAAAATGGAAAATGCCAAGGGCAAGGTAGCTGAGTTTTTTAAGAAGATCGGGAAGAGAAATATCATCATCGCCGCTTCTTTCGCGGTAGTCGCGGTCGCTCTCGTGTTGGCGCTCGCACTCTTCGGCGGTGCTGACAAGGACGGATACGACTATTCCGAGGGTGTCGGCAACATCTCGGATGGCTCACAGTCGACGGGTGGCGCGACCGACAAGAACGATAGCGTTGATACCTATTTCTCGAGCGTTCAGCTCAACCGTCAGCGCAGTCGCGACGAGGCTCTCGAGGTGCTTCAGAGCGTAGTTGACAACGATTCCGCGACCGAGACCGCAAAGAACGAGGCACTTGCCGAGATCAACAAGCTGGCAAAGGTGATGGAGACCGAGGCTAACATCGAGACACTCATCGTTGCAAAGGGCTTTGCCGAGTGCGTTGCAGTCATCAGCGACGAGGGTGCGAGCATCGTCGTAAAGAGCGACGGACTTGCGGCGGCACAGATCTCGCAGATCAACGAGATCGTATACGAGCAGGCGGGTATAGATCCTGCGGATATAAAGATCATCCAGAGATAGTGTCGCGCTCTCCTCTGCGAGCATATCCTTTAGTGGATAGCTTATACAGGAGGACAGAATTATGAGTGACGAACACGTAAAAACTTTGGCGCGCGAGCTTTTTGCCGCCGCCAACAGTGGAAAGGGCTTTTGCTCGTTTTACGGCGAGATATTCAGCCCCGAGCGCACCGAGCACCGCTATCTTATCAAGGGCGGACCGGGCACGGGCAAGAGCAGTCTGATGAAGCGCGTGGCAAGCGAGGCGGAGTCGCGCGGATACGGAGTGGAGTATTATAAATGCTCCTCGGATCACACCTCGCTCGACGCGATACTTATTGACGGCAGAGTCGCGCTGATCGACTCGACAGCGCCCCACGCGATAGAGCCCGAGATCGTCGGCGCGCGCGATGAGATAGTCGACCTCGGCATTTTTTGGAGCTCCGAGATGCTTCGGGCGCAGAAAGAGCGCATTGAAGAGCTCAGCAAGGAGAAATCGGCGAGGTACAGAGCGGCTTACAGATATCTTGAGGCGGCAGAGGCACTTGACGCACATTCGCGCGAGACGGTCGCGCCCTACGTAAAAAGAGAAAAGCTGCGGCGCGCGGCTGAGCGGCTCGTCGCAACTCTTCCTATGGGTGACGGATATCGCTATCGCACGGGGATCTGCTCCTCGATCGGTATGAAGGGCAGACAGAGACTTGACTTTTACGAGAGCACGGCAGAGAAGATATACGCCGTGCGCGACGCGATGTCGGTCGGCTCTCTTTTTCTCGCCGCCATCGCGGATGCAGCGGTGGAGAAGCGAGCGTCGATAGTCGTCTCCTATGACCCGATAGATCTGTCAAGCCCCGATGCAATACTCTTCGAGGACTCGCGCGTGGCGTTTATACTCTGCAGCTCTCAGGATGAGGAGTGCTTTGGCGACAAGCTTGCGGGCAGTGTGAATGCGAAACGCTTTCTCTCGCACGATATCAGCGGCGAGAAGGGAAGACGTGCGAAGGCAGAATACCGCTTTGACAGACGCGAGCGCGAGGCTATGATCGACTCCGCCTGCGAACAGCTCTCGCTTGCGGGAAAGGCGCATTTCTCACTCGAGAAGATCTACGGCGAGAGTATGGATTTTGCCGCCCTCGAGAGATTTACCAAAAGCCTCGCGGTCGCTATCTGCGATTCTCTTTGAAAAGGACTCTGTTCGATGCCGTATAAAAACAAATAAAACAAACCGCCGAGAGCAGTACGTGAGCTGCTCTCGGCGGTGGTTCATTATTCTTTAATAAATGGCGTATTTCTAAAATGCGATTGGAAACTATATGCTCCCTTATAGCCAATCTCTCTTGCCATGATGAACAACGCGAGTAGTTTGTGGCTTGGCCTTGAATAATACAGCGTACGCTCTTCGCCGTTGATGGTAAGTTTCTGCTTCCACATTACCTTCAACAGTAGCAGATCCGCCAACACCGATTCTATTTTATTGCTCGGTATATCGCAGTCTCGCTGGAGAACCGCGCTCTCAAAAACGAAGTTCTCGTTTTTATGATACAAATAGATCAAAGCTTTCATTGTATCCGTATGAGACAGTGTAGCAAAGATTTTTTGCAGGTCTTCTTTATCATTCAGAAAATGACCGTAGCCATCTTCCGGTTGCGGAAATACGGCAAAGAAAGGCTCTTTTCCGTTAGATACGATTGTAAATCCGTTATCATCAAGAATGTAGGATGCATTTTTCTGATTCTTGATTTCATTGGGATCGTACTTCTTTTCTATCTCCATACGGCAGTTAAACAAACCACGTTCAATCTGCCAACCGATATCACGCGCAACGTTAAATCGCTCTTTTGCATCGGTGTTATGAATCAATTTCACAATTCTCCCCGAAATATCCGCCATAGAAACAGAATTGTTTCCGAAAAGCTCGTCAAGAGATACCTCAAGCTCGTTGGCAAGTGGCACAAGAAGTGCTCCGTCGGGATAGGTTTCACTCGTTTCCCACTTTGAAACCGCTTGTGCCGACACTCCAAGCTTTGTTGCAAGCTGCTCTTGTGTCAAATTCTTTTCAAGACGCAATCTTTTGATATTAGCTGATAAACTCATCTTACTTACCTCCGATCATTTTGCATCTTCCGTTGAAGTTATATTCGTAGGACTCTCTACCGCACATTCTTTCAAATGCCAAGGAAATCAAGGATAGAACAAGACCGTCACCGTGGCATTCATACACTCTCACATCTCCTTCGGCAAGATGCGCTGTTACCCAATGGCAAGCTCCTACAGAGCAGAATTCATCGAGAATTTCAGAAACTCGTTCTTCCTTTACGCCCGTATTCTTTGCAATATAGTCTGCCGTGAAGCTTTCAGAGCAAGCGGTGGAATGAATATAATAAAGAACGGACAAAGCATCTTCACTCGACAAGAATTTGAATATCTTCACAATCTCTGCTTGCTTACTCGGATCGTTCATCCATGCAAAATCAGCTTTGTTGCGGAGCATCATTACCGCTACGTTTACGTTTTCGGAACTTGCGACGAACTCAAAAAACTCATGAAGCGATATGTTAGAACGATAAAAATGCGATATCTCAAACGGAAAAACATTTTCTCTATCATATACATCATCACTATATTGAGAAACTGTTCCATACATAGCAGGAATAAGCGCTTTTACTGCTTCAAATGCTTTTAGTACAGATTCGCGTCGGTCAAGACCTTCAAACAAAGAACGTATCTCTTCCGCCGTGCTTTGCTTTTTGTCCTCGGAAAGTCCGAGAAGCGTGTCAGTGGTGACGCCATAATATTTTGCGAGTTCTACAACCATAGGAAGATCGGGTGTCGAGGCACCATTCTCCCATTTGGAAACCGTTTTATTTGAAATAGATAGGCTTTGTGCCACATCCTCCTGTGTTACTCCTTTTGCGGTACGGAGCTCCACCAATTTTTCTGCAATATTACATTCGTACATATTTTTCACCTCTCGAAAAAATTCAAGTTCCGGAGCTTGTGACTATATTATACACGAAACCAACGGTAGAGTCAACAGAGTGATATTTTATTATTTCTCTGGAGCGGAGATTTATAGAGAGTCGAACAAACTGTTTGTTGAATTATAGCGTAAGTCTGCAACCTCATAAATCGCATAAAAAGAAGACGAAGAATATCAGCATTCTCCGTCCTTTTCTTTTACCTTTCTGATATCGGCTTCGACCTGCGCTTTGAGCTCGTCGAGCGAGCTGAATTTGACCTCGGGGCGTATGAATTCAAGGAATTCTATCGTGAGCGTTCCGCCGTAGAGATCGCCCTCGTAGTCAAAAATATGCGTCTCTGCGCAAAGTGTGGTGCCGTCGACCGTCGGGCGAGTGCCGACGTTGGTGATCGAGCGATAGTATTGCTTACCGATCTTGGTTCTTGTTGCGTAAACGCCGCGAGCGAGTATCTCCGCGCCTGCCTCAAAGGTCTGGTTTACCGTGGGAAATCCGAGCGTTCTGCCGAGGTGCTGACCGTCGATGACGGGACGCTTTATCGAATAGTGTCGCGCGAGCAGATAGTGCGCTCTTCTGACGTTGCCGTCAAGCAGAAGTCTGCGTATCGCGGACGAGCTTACCGTCTCGCCGTCAACGATGACCTCGTCGACAACGGTAAGGCCGATGCCGTGAGCCGAGCAGAGCTTTTTGAGCAGCTCAACGTCGCCCTCGCCGCGTCTTCCGAAGCGGTAGTTGTAGCCACAGACGATGTGCGTCGCTCCGAGCTTATCTGACAAGTGGTCGCAGAAGAATTCCTCGGGCTCGAGCGAGGCGATCTCTTCACTGAATTCGGGGCAGACGAAGATCCTGACTCCGCTCTTCTGCATCAGTCTCTTTTTTTGCTCAAAGGGCGTGATGAGCGGAACGGGGGAGTGGGAGAAGAGGTTTTTTGGCGGCTCTTTGAAGCTGTAGACTGCAAAAGACGTGCCTGTGGATTTTGCAATTTCGCGCGCGATCTGCAATATTTTCGCGTGACCGATATGCACGCCGTCAAAGCATCCGAGCGCCACTACGGTATTCTTTTCTGCGAGTTTTCCAAGGTTCTTTACGGTGCGCATAGTTCCTCTCCTTTCACATTTTGTCTTGCTACAAGATTATAACACGATTTGGATGATAAATCAATAGAATTTTACAAAAATCTGCTTTTTGCAGCCGATTTGGATGGCATTTTGGGGTATTTTTGGCGACAGTTGTTTGACAATAGATAAACAAACTGAAATGGGCGCGAAAACTTGACAAAGCGGTGTGCCTTATGGTATACTTATTATATAAATTGTAATGAATATCCCATCCGTTTGGGTGTTCATAAGGAGGAAAAAGTGGCAATTTTCAGATTGAGCGGAGTACACGTCAAGCACTGCAAGAATACCGCTAAGATGAGCGCCGTCCGTATCCCCGTGCCGAAGACGGTCAACGTGCCGATGTCGATGCACATAGGCGCGCCTGCAAGACCGATAGTCAAGGTCGGCGACGAGGTCAAGGTCGGACAGCTTATAGGTGAGGCAGGAGCAGGACTTTCCGCGCCCGTATATTCGAGCGTTTCGGGCAAGGTCAAGAAGATAGACGAGATGCTCAACATCGCGGGCGGACAGATACAGACTATACTTATTGAGACCGACGGACTTCAGAGCGTCGACGAGTCGATCGCGCCTTTTGAAGTAAGCACGAGAGAGGAATTCCTCGACGCGATCGCGAAGAGCGGCATCGTCGGACTCGGCGGCGCGGGCTTTCCCACGCTTATAAAGCTCAAAGCCGATATAAGCAAGATAGACACGCTTCTTATCAACGGAGCAGAGTGCGAACCCTACATAACCTCGGATACCAGAACTATGATCGACGACGCTGAGGCGGTCGCAGACGGAATTGCGTTAGTCAAGAAGTTCCTTGAGATCAAGAACGTCGTCGTGGGAATTGAAAAGAACAAGCCCGAGTGCATAAGCTCTATGAAGAAGGCACTCTCGGGAATTGACGGAGCTACCGTCAGATCTCTCCCCTCGGTCTATCCGCAGGGCGGAGAGAAGGTGCTCGTTTACCACACGCTCGGCAGAGTCATTAAAGAGGGCGGACTTCCGCTCGACTGCGGCGTTATCGTTATGAACTGCACCACGGTCGCCAAGATCTCGAAGTTCATCCGCACGGGTATGCCGCTCGTTGAGAAGTGCGTTACGGTAGACGGCTCGGCAATAAAGGAGCCGAAGAACGTCATCGCGCCCATTGGCACTCCCGCAAGGGATCTCGTCGAGTTCTGCGGCGGATTTGCAGAGGAGCCGAGAAAGGCACTCTACGGCGGACCTATGATGGGAATTGCTCTGACCGACCTTAGCGCACCCGTGCTCAAGCAGACCAACGCACTGCTCGTTTTCGGAGAGAAGGAGGCAACTCCGCCCCCCGTAACACCTTGTATCAAGTGCGGCAGATGTATAGATCACTGCCCGTTCGGACTCGATCCGACCGCGATCTCCAAGGCGTATAAGGCAAACGACCCCGAGACGCTTGAAAAGCTCAAGGTAAATCTTTGCATGGAATGCGGCTGCTGCAGCTACGTCTGCCCTGCAAGAAGAAATATAGTTCAGCGCAACAAGATGGCAAAGACTATGCTGCGCAACTTCCAGATCGAAAGAAAGAAGAGAGAGGAGGCACAAAAGAATGGATAACTCTATGCTGCTCGTCTCTCCCGCTCCTCACGTCAGACAAAAGGCAAACACGAAAAGCTTGATGCTCGACGTCGTGATCGCTATGCTTCCCGCGCTCGTTGCGTAGGTCATCATATTCGGATGGCGCTCGCTCGTCGTCGTGTCGGTATGCGTGCTTTCCTGCGTGCTCTTCGAGTTTCTCTTTCAGAAGCTCTGCCGCCGCGACGTAACGGTAGGCGACTTCTCGGCGGTAGTTACGGGAATGCTGCTTGCATTTAATCTGCCCGTAAGCATTCCGCTCTGGCAGGCTATGTTCGGAAGCCTTGTTGCTATAGTTGCGGTAAAGCAGCTCTTCGGAGGAATCGGACGCAACTTTGCTAACCCCGCGCTTACCGCGAGAATAGTGATGATCGTCTCGTTCGCGTCTTCAATGACGAACTTCGCGACGAACGCCGATGCGACAAGCTCGGCTACTCCCCTGGTACAGATGGGAACAGACGCTATGCCGTCGCTGCTCACCCTCTTCCTTGGCAACCACGGAGGATGTCTCGGTGAGACCTGCGCGCTCGCGCTCATCATCGGTTTTGTCTATCTGCTCGTTCGCAAGGTAATCACCTGGCATACGACGGTAGTTTTCGTCGGTACGGTAGCACTCTTTACGCTCTGCCTCGGTCAAAATCCCCTTGAGCACGTGCTCAGCGGCGGACTCCTGCTCGGCGCGATATTTATGGCGACCGACTATTCGACTACCCCCTCGACCAAGTGGGGTAAGGTGATCTTCGGTTTCGGATGCGGACTTATCACGGTGCTTATCCGCGTATTCGGCGGATATCCCGAGGGCGTTTCGTTTGCGATCCTGCTTATGAATATCCTCACACCCTACATCAGCATCTGGACTCGCAGAAAGATCTTCGGAGGTGTCAAGAAATGAAAAAGAACGACACTCTCAAAAGTATAATCGTCCTCGTCTCTATCTGCCTCGTTATCGCGGCGGCTATGGCGGGTATCAATATGATAACCAAGGACAAAATAGCGGCAGTTCAGGCAGAGAAGGAAGCAAAGGCACTACAAGCGGTGCTTCCCGAGAACGCGGGCTTTGAAAAGCTTGAGGATATCCCCGATCTTCCTGCGACCGTCAGCGCGGTCTATCTCGACAAGGACGGAGAGGGAATTGCTATGCTGCTGAGTGCTTCGGGATACGATTCCTCGAACCCGATCAGCATCGCCGTCGGCTTTGATAAGGACGGCAAGATCGAAAAATGCTACGTTATCTCCTGCACGGGAGAGACGAGCGGTATCGGTACGAAGGTAAAGAACGAGAGCTTTCTTTCTCAGTTCGACGGAAAGGGAGATATGGGCGGTGTTGATACCATCAGCGGCGCGACTATTTCCTCGTCCGCATTCCTTAGCGCAATCGAGGATGCTTTCGACGTGATCAAAACTATCAATACGAACGCGGAGGTGGACGAATGAGTAAGCTTCAAAATCTTCTCAAGGGTATTATAAAAGAAAACCCCGTGCTCGTTCTCGTTCTCGGCACGTGTCCTACGCTCGCGACCACCACGTCGGTGCTCAACGCACTTGGTATGGGCGTTGCGGCGACCGCGGTCCTTATCTGCTCTAACATCGCCATTTCGGCACTCCGCAAGGTAATTCCCGATAAGGTCAGAATCCCTTGCTACATCGTGCTTATTGCAGGCTTCGTTACCATCATCGAGATGCTGATGCACGCGTTCGTGCCCGATCTTTACGAGTCGCTCGGCGTCTTCCTCTCGCTTATCGTCGTTAACTGCATCATTCTCGGCAGAGCTGAGATGTATGCAAGCAAGAACGGAGTCGTCGACTCGGCTATCGACGCTGTCGGTATGGGTATAGGCTTTACGCTCGCACTCTTTTTGATGGCGAGCATCCGCGAGATCCTCGGCGCAGGAACATTCCTCGGCTTTGCGATCCCGTGGCTCGTTGATAACCCGATACTCATCTTCGGTATGGCTCCCGGCGGATTTTTCGTTTTCGGTTGCCTTATCGCGCTCGTCAATAAGATCTCCAAGAAGAAAAACAATAAGGAATTCGGCTGTCACAACTGTCCGTCCGCTTACCTTTGCGGCAAGAAGGACGAAAATCCTTGTGCTACGGTCGGGGAAGGAGATGATAAGTAATGAAGGGACTTATAATTATCCTTATGACCTCTGTGTTGGTCAATAACTACGTGCTCGTGCGCTTCCTTGGCATCTGTCCGTTCCTCGGAGTTTCAAAGAAGCTCAATCAGGCGTTCGGTATGGGCGTTGCGGTGACCTTCGTTATGCTTATGGCAACGGCGGCGACTTACCCGATCTATTCCTATCTGCTCGAGCCCAACGGACTTGGATATATGCGCACCATCGTGTTTATCCTCGTCATCGCGGCACTCGTTCAGCTCGTTGAGATAATTCTCAAAAAGTACATTCCCGCGCTTCACGCGTCCTTGGGAATTTATCTTCCGCTTATCACCACCAACTGTGCCGTCCTCGGCGTTACCATCAACAACATCAACGACGGCTATAACTTCCTTGAGTCTATGGTAAGCTCGGTAGGTTGCGGACTTGGATTTTTGCTTGCTATGGTTCTCTTTGCGGGCGTTCGCTCGAGACTCGAGGAGGCTGATCCCCCCGCGGCGTTCAGAGGACTCCCCATCACTCTCGTTTCTGCGTCTATCGTGGCACTCTCGTTTATGGGCTTTAGCGGTCTTGTAAACGGACTGTTCGGCGCGTAAGGAGGTAGGTATGGATATACTTATAGCAACGGCAATAGTCGCGGGCATCGGACTTGTCTGCGCGGTGATGCTCGTTCTTGCGGCAAAGTTCTTTGCGGTCGAAGAGGACGAGACAGAAAAGCAGATACGCGAGTGTCTACCCGGTGCAAACTGCGGAGCCTGCGGCTACGCGGGATGCGACGGATACGCAAAAGCTCTTGCGGCAGATAAGGAGACAAAGAGCCTCAAGGCAAATCTCTGTATCCCCGGCGGCGACGCGGCGGCAAGAGAGATCTCTGCGATTCTCGGAGTTGAGTTCGAGGACGTTGTCGAGCAGGTGGCTGTAATTCATTGTTACGGCGACTGCGAGCATACCGCTCATAAGATGGATTACGTCGGAATACGCACCTGCGAGGCGGTAAAGACTATGTACGGCGGCGACGGCAAATGCACATACGGATGCATCGGTCTTGGCGACTGCGTGAAGGTCTGTCCGCAGGAAGCGATCTGCATCGAGAACGGAATGGCGCACATCGACACCAGAAAGTGCATCGGCTGCGGACTTTGTGCCAAGGCTTGCCCGAGAGGAATAATCAGCATTATGGACGACGTTGAGCGCGTGCTCGTCACTTGTAACAACAAGGATAAGGGAGCGGTCGCAAGGCAGAAGTGCAGTAACGGATGTATCGGATGCAAGAAGTGCGAGAAGAATTGCCCCACGGGCGCGATCAAGGTCGTGGATAACCTCGCAACGATCGATTACAGCCTTTGTACAAAGTGCGAGCTTTGCGCCGAGAACTGCCCCGTCGGCTGTATTCTCGTCTCGGATTTCAACGGAATACATAACGCGAAAAAGGATTAAAATTTATCAAAATTATTGAAAGCGAGTCGCTTCGGCGGCTCGCTTTTTTATTTTTTCCTCTGCCAAGAGCCGACAAATTACACGCGAGTGTAGGTGTATAATTAGTGCAGGGAGGTGATAGCGTGGAGCATACCGTTTATATCGATCTTTATTTTATGATAAATTTTGCGATGGATTTTCTCTGCTTCTATCTGACCTCGTGGCTTTTGTCCTTGCGCCGAAGCCTTTTGCGCACGATGCTCGCCTCGGCATTTGGCGCGCTTTATGCCTGCGTAGCACTGTTTTTGGGCCTGCGCGGAGTGTGGTCGATACTTTCCGATCTCGCGATCTGCCTTTTGATGTGCGCCATCGCGTACTATCGACCAAAAGAAGCGCGCGCCGTCGCCGTCGATGCACTCGTGTATTCTGCAGTGTCGATATTGCTCGGCGGTGCGATGACCGCGCTCTTTTATTTCTTCAACCGCATAGGACTTGACCGCTTGCTCGGTAGCGAGGAGGACGCGGACGGAATATCGGTCTGGCTTTTCGCACTTATAGCAATCGCGGGCGCTGTGGCG
Organism: Clostridia bacterium; assembly: GCA_017453285.1. GTDB lineage: Bacteria > Bacillota > Clostridia > Oscillospirales > CAG-272 > HGM12713. The sequence continues at coordinate 30,676 of JAFTKL010000071.1, forward strand.
ACCGCGTTCGGCGGTAAGCTTATGAGAAAAAGAGCGACTCGGCGCGCGTGTCGGGTGAGCATCAGACTCGGCGCTCGGACTGTAACGCTCGACGGCATCTGCGACAGTGGAAATCTGCTTTGCGAGCCGATAAGCGCACTGCCGTGCATAATAATTGATGAAAAAACACTCGCCTCGCTCGTCGGAAAGGAAGCCGCGCGCTCGATCGTCTCGGGGCGCGCCGATAGGCTCGCAGAGGATATTGTGCGCCGCATCCGCGCTCTGCCGATGCGCACGGTCAGCGGCGAGAGCATCTGCTACGCGATAAGGCCCGACGAGGTGAAGATCAGCACGGGCAGGGAGACAAGATCTGTCGAGGTGTATATCGCGACCTCGCCTGAGCCAATGCGAGCAGAGGGGGCAGAGGCGCTCGTTCCGTCAAGGCTTTGCAGCTAAAAATACATATAAGGAGCTTTTTATGATCAAGAGCATTTTCGGACGTTTAAGCGGATGGATAAAGGCGATATTATTTCGCAAGTGCGGGGGAGTGTACTACGTAAACGGCACCGAGGTGCTGCCGCCGCCGCTCTCAAAGGAAGAGGAGAGCGAAATGATATTGCGTTTGGGCGAGGACGAGAGCGCGCGACAGCGGCTCATCGAGCACAATCTGCGGCTCGTCGTTTATATCGCCAAGAGATTTGAAAACACGGGAGTCGGAATTGAGGACCTCGTCTCTATCGGCACGATCGGGCTGATAAAGGCGATCAATACCTTCAAGGCAGACAAAAACATCAAGCTCGCGACCTACGCGTCGAGGTGTATTGAAAACGAGATACTGATGTATATTCGCAAGCACTCGGGTACGCGCGTCGAGGTGTCGATCGACGAGCCGCTCAATACCGATTGGGACGGCAACGAGCTCTTGCTCTCGGATATCCTCGGCAGCGAGGACGACGGCGTGTCGTATGAGATCGAGCAGATGGAGGAGAGATTGCGCGTTCGGCGCGCGGTCGCGGAGTTGTCGGGGCGCGAGCGCGTGATCATCGAGATGCGTTACGGAATGAACGGCAGACGCGAGCTGACACAAAAGGAGGTCGCCGACCGCCTTGGCATCTCGCAGTCGTATATCTCGAGACTTGAAAAGAAGATAATCGCAAAGCTCAAATGCGAGATAGAGTCTGAGGGATGACGGCATTCTGCACAATAATACAATACAGTATTTGTGCAGATTTCTAAAAAACTCCTCCCTTGTTGACAGTACAGCAAATGTATGGTATAATGGTACCATAAGGTAAGATCTACCGCAAAAACCATTCGAAATAACCGCTATCACGGATTTTACCTTGATAGCGGATTTTTGTCTTTTATATCCTTTACTTGAGTGACAACATCTATTGTCTTGTAGTACAGCTTGAACATTGTTTTTTGATGAAGATATTTTAATGAAACGAAAGGGATAAATTATGAAAAGATTTTTAGCGCTTATTCTCGTTTTATGTATGTGCACCGCGGTGCTTTCGTCCTGTACATCCTGCGATTCTGGCGGCGACGGAGAGGTTGAAACTCCCTCTGCACCCACCGAGCCAAAGAAGTATGCCGACCCTAAGCTTATCAAAAGATTACAAACCTATTCGTGTTCGACTCGTAAAGAGGTTAAGGAGTTATTTGGTGTAGAACCTATTAATTATGACGATGAATATGATAAAGCAGACGTCTATATGTTTGACGATGGGCGTGCGGTTTACATTGAGTATTATCATAATGAAAGTCAAGGAATAATGAATACCAAAGTCGAAGAAATGATAGACACTACATTGCTTGATCAGATTAAAGAGGGGTATTCCTACGACAAAATAACCGAGATATTCGGCGGTGTCAAGGGGGATATGACTACCTCTATATATTGGGGACTTTATCGTTACGTGCTGAACGACGGACGGCTTCTCTACATTAATTATGACGAGCGGAAATTTGCCACATCGATTTATACGAAAGATGGGGGCGGAGAAACGATTGATCTCTATCCAAACACTATAAAAGCATTCACTTGCGATAATATGGAAGAGTTTAAGCAACAATTCGTAAAAAACTACAGCGGAGAAGAAACAAAAATTGCGATTCCGAGACTTGTTTCGAACGAATATGAAGAGGCTTATCTACATGCCAATGGCACAGGCTTATTCTTTTCGTTTGTTCCGAAAGGTTGTGAAGAGGGAAGTGCCGAATATTTCAATGAAAGATTTTGGATTGAGATATATCAAATCGACTTGACGTATAGTGATATGCTTGATGTCTATAAAGAAGAGTATGATCTTGAAGCGGTTGAGTATGGTGATACAGCGGCTTATGTTGGTGGGGCGTTCGTATTTAATAACAACGGTAGGGCTATTTTGGTAACGGTCCCTCTGTCGATGGATATAACTACGCTCGAGGAGCTTGAGAAATATCTGGTTATTGAGTATCTTGACCTTGGCGCAGAAGAATAAAGAATAATTTAAAGGAGGATATATGAAAAGACTTTTAGCTCTAATTCTCGCTTTATGCATATGCGTTGCGGTTCTTTCGTCTTGCGCGTCCTACGCTGATGAAGATGAAAATGAAAAGGTAGAAGTTCCTACCGCGCCGACCGAGCCCAAGGAATTTGCGGACGCGAAGCTTGCTTCAAAGGTCAAGGGAGGTATGACGCGAGAGAATGTAAAGAAGCTGTTGGGCGTTGAAGGTGTGAACTGTAATTCTGCTTATCATGAAAATGCGGAAGCCTATAGATTGGACGACGGGCGCGCGGTTTATATTATTTACAGTAAAAACGGCGTAGTAGAGTATTTTAGTATTCATAAAATGGTAGATCCCTCGCACCTTGATCAGATCAAAGAGGGATACCATTACGACAAGATAACCGAAATATTCGGGGGTGTTGATGGAATAACGATAACCTCATCCGGTATGGGAACTCAACTCTATATACTTAGTGATGGACGGGCATTGTTCATAGATTACGACTTTTGCTATTTTTCTACAGGTATGAGCATAACGTCTGCCGACGGCAAAACGGAAATCTTGGGAACACCTTCTCAGAAATGGGTAACCTTGGATGATTTCGATTCACTGAAGCAGCATCTTGCAACCTCATATAAGGGAATTAAAATCGCTATTCCTACGCTTGTTTCGAGTGAATACAAATTTGGTAAAGCTCTTGATACAAAAGCGTGCTTCTCGTACTCTTTCGGCCCTGCGGCTTACAGTATAGATGATCAAGAGTATTACGATAGCGAGTTCAGAATTGAGGTTTCCAAAATAGATATTTTATACGAAGATATGTTGGACTACTACGATAAGGAAGACAGAAACGAACTTATCGAATGCCGCGAGGGTGTGACTTTCGTAAAAAATTGGGGAAGATTTTTGTTTGACAATAACGGAAGAGTTATTACCGTTGATATTCCGTTGGATTTGCGGGAAGAAAAGACTCACTTGCGAGACGAAAACAGTCCGCCTGCAATAACCACCCTTGAAGAGCTTGAGAAATATCTGGTTATTGAGTATCTTGACCTGCCCGGTGCGGAAGAATAA
>JAFTKL010000072.1 GCA_017453285.1 Clostridia bacterium
AAAATAGCATCCGTGGACACAGATGCAGTGCTTGTAAAGAAAAGAGGACGAAGAGTTTCTACAACTCTTCGTCCTTTTCCTGTCGGTAGGTAACGTATTTTATTAAATTTCAAAAACTGTCCTTAAGAACACGCACCTTATCAAGTCGCAATTTTTTATTATTATTTTTTAAACTTTAGGAAGCCATCTATCCTTCTCAGGAGTCCACGTCTCGAAGTCGGTGATAGTCATATTGGTCTCACCTGCAACATGGTTGACAATTCCGTTCTTGAAGAATCTCTGATTGAAGGATACACCCGAAACGTTTGCTCCACCGCTACCGTCATAGTGACCGGTGCTTACAGGCCAGAGCACGATCTCTACGCTCTTTACAAGATCGTAAAGCGGGCCTGCATCGGTGTTGGAGTAACCGTGGTGGGTAAGCTGAAGGATCTCAGCGTCAAGCTCGTCGCCGTAGATCGAGACGAGTGCGCGGTTCTCGTTCGGCTCGGAGTCAGCGAGCATAAGAGCTCTCTTGCCCTGGAACTCAACCATAGATACTACGGATGCGTTGTTGTGGGACTGGATAGACTCGGGAAGAACGATATCCTGCGTACCGAGAATTGTAAGTTTGAGATCTGCAAAGTAGAAGGTCTGTCCGGGATGAGCCTTTACTACGCTCTCGGGCATCCAGCGGTCGATCGAGTCGGGCACCCAATTGATTCTGTAGTCAATACCGGATGCGATCATCTTCTCATCAGAAGGCTGGCTATAGATGACCTGCTTAATGGTAATGACCTCTCTGCATTCGGGCTTGGTGGACATATCCATGAACGAACCCATATGGTCGTTATGAATGTGAGTGAGAAGCCAACCGGAGATCACGATATTGTCGGGATCGTCTGCAAGCTCCTTGAGCGCGCCGAAGAGCCACTTCCAGCTTCCGTTGTTGCCCGATCCCTCATTGGTGATACCGCCGTCGATGATGAAGAAGGTTCCGTCGGAAAGCTTATAGATGTAACCCATACCACCGGGGTAACCGGTCTGACCGATACCGATTGCGGTAAAGGAAGGCGCTGTGGTCTCTTCATAAATGTTATCATCCTCAAGTGCGGGAAGATTGAACGGACCGAGCTTATCGACCGTAATTCTTGCCTCGGATGTATTCTTGAAGAACATAAGGTTTACGATCTGTGCCTTGGTGATGTAGGTATAGAATACGTTATCACCGATCTTATTTTCGGTATAGAATGTAAATCCGGAGTCCTGAAGAAGCTGTGCGTAAGCGTTGAACTCGGAGAGGTTGGTGTCCTTAACGATGTTGAGGAGCGATCCGTGTCCGATATCTATATCTGCCTTATCGAAGACTGCTCCGTTGTACTTGGGAAGATCGACATACTCGTCAAGAAGGCTATCATCATAGCCGAGAATGTCAGAAGCTGAGAGAGTTATGTTCCAGGTCTCGTCGATAACGAGCTCACCCGAAGCAGCCTTGGTCTCGATGAGCGCGGTGATCTTCTGAAGAAGCTTGATGCCGCCCTTTGCGGATGTATAGGCAATAACGTACTTGTTGCCTACTACCTTTGCGACAGCAGAGGTATTCTCAAGCGTTGCGTATACCTGCATAGACTCGGGATAAGAGGTATTACCGAGAAGGATAGCAGGAGCATCAGCATTTTCTTTATCAAAGTCGGTGGTGATAGAGGGTGTCTTTCCAACCGCCTTCTTGAGCGCGTTTCTGAGCTCTGCGTAGAAATTGGTATCGTCCGTGTCAGCGATATCCTTACGAATAAGACTTCCGACAAACGCACCGTCAACGAACATAGGAACGGTTCCGTCGACTACGGGAACGTTCGGCTTATCAGTGGGTTTATCGGTAGGATCGTTTACGCCGTTCTGACTTCCGTTATCTGTGGGCGCATCTGTAGCATCGGGAGTTTCCTCCTTATTGCAGGCAACCAGAGTCATCAGAAGCATCACGAGGGCGAGAGCCAACGCGAAAAATTTTATCTTTCTCATAATTTTCTCCTTTGTTACTAAGATTTGCAAATATATTATAGCATATTTCAAGTCATTTGTCAATGGCTATGTTGTTTTTTTCACAAAGCGATTGGCACCCACGCGCAAGCGTCGGTGCCAACAATTTAATAATTCATATGAAATTGAAGTGCGTCAAGGATCTTCTCTTCTGCCGCCTCTGCGCTATCCGCGACTATCGTACACCCCGCGGCGCGCGCGTGTCCGCCTCCGCCGAAGCGCGAGCATACTGCCGCCACGTCGACGTCATTCTTTGAGCGCAGCGATACTCTGTAGCTGTCCGTCGGCTCGGGCTGTTTTATGACGACCGCGACCTCAACGCCCTCGATAGAGCGGATAACGTCGACAAGCGTGTCAAGCTCCTCTGCGCTCACGCAAAGGCTCTCGCGAAGCTCGTAATCAAAGAGCAGAGTTGCAACTCTCCCGTTCTCGTAAAATCTCGCGCCCCTGACTGCCTCGCTCTCAGCGACAAGCTGACCGAACGGCTTGGAGTCGTAAAGGAAGGAGCAGATAGCCGCGTGATCGACGCCGCTCTCTACAAGATCAGCCGCAATTCGCATCGCGGTAGGTGTTGTGTTGGAATATTTGAAGCTTCCCGTATCTCCGCTTATCGCGGCATAAACGCAATTCTTGACTCGCTCGGGGATCTCGTCGATAACTTCGCGCGAGAGAAGGATCTTTGCAATTCGGTAGATTATCTCACCCGTGGCAGACGCGTTAGGATCTATATAGTGATCCGCATAAGCTCTGCCGCGCGCGTGGTGATCTATCATTATATCCACGTCGCGTCTGAGCCTGCCAAAAAGCGAGCCGAGCTGCTCGGGCGACGCCGAGTCGACCGCAATTATGCGCTCGTAGTCGATAATGAGCTCATCATCAAGAAGCACGCTTCCTTGCGCTCCGTCGGCAAGGAATTCAAGCCTTGCAGGTATCTCATCGGCGCAGGCGCACCACACGGGCACCCCCATAACACGCAGAAGCTCGCGGAGCGCAAACGCCGATCCTACCGCGTCTGCGTCGGGGCGGACGTGAAAAAGTATTAGCGTGTTCTTTCTTTTCGGCAGCTCGTCAGCGATCTGCTCAAGCGTGAGCGCCCTGAATCTGTCAATCATCGCTTTCCCCGTCCTCTTCGGGCGTGATCTCAATGCCGTTGAGCAGCTTCGAGATGTGCGCGCCGTGCTCGATCGAGTGATCCTCGTGGAAGCTGAACTCGGGAGTCATACGCAGATTGAGTCTCTGCGCGATCTCGCGGCGAATATATCCCGCGGACGACTTGAGACCCTTCGCGATCTCCTTCTTGTCTCCCATCATAGCCGAGTAGTAGACCTTCGCAAACTTCAAATCTCCCGTTACCTCGACCGCGGTGATGCTGATAAAGGCATCCTTCAGTCTGGGATCCTTTACCTCGCGAAGCACCAGCGAGAGCTCCTTCTTCATTTCGTCGTTTATTCTTCCTCTTCTGTAATTAGCCATAATTATCCTTTTAGTTAGTTTATTAGTTAGTTTATATATTGTATTTTGCCACTTTCTTTCGAGAAAGTGGCGCAAAGAACTTGAATGAAAGGTAAAAGTCATTGGGTGCGCCGTAGGAAAGTTTTGATCAAACTTTTTTAAAAGTTTGCGGTTTCCAAAGGCAGAGCCTTGGTCGCTCGTCGCAACGAGCAAAACCTTCTAAACGGTGTTTTCTTTTTGATTTTCACATCGGCGCGTCCTGCGGACGATGAAGCCGATGCGAAAATAGGAAAAAATAAGGAGTATTGAGCACGCGCTGCGCGTTCGTGCTCAAGACGACTATGTTTTTGACCGTTAGCTTTTTCTTTTGCACCTTTTGCGTCAAAAGAAAAAGCGGACTTGAGATAATATATTTTATAAAAACGTAGCATATACATAAATATTATAACACATTTTACCCCTATTTGCAATAGCATATAAATAAAAAAGAAGCCCGAAATTCATCGGGCTTCGATTTATAAGCCTTTTACTGTGCAGCGTCAACGATAGCGCCAAACTTCTTAGCAACGAGCGAAGCGCCGCCGATAAGACCGCCGTCAACGTTGGTCTTTGCGAGGAGCTCTGCTGCGTTTCCGTCGTTCATAGAACCGCCGTACTGAACGGTAACGGTCTCTGCAACCTCTGCGCCGTAAGCTTCAGCGATAGCAGCACGAACAAAGCCGTTGCCCTCGTCAGCCTGATCAGCGGTAGCGGTAACGCCGGTGCCGATAGCCCAAACGGGCTCGTATGCAACGATAACGTTCTTGAGCTGCTCTGCGCTTACGTTGGTAAGAGCCATCTTGGTCTGGTACTTGAGAAGGGTCTCGGTGTAGCCAAGCTCTCTCTGCTCGAGAGTCTCGCCAACGCAAACGATAGCCTTAAGACCTGCCTCGAGAGCTGCGAGAGTGCGAAGGTTTACGGTCTGGTCGGTCTCTGCGAAGTACTGACGTCTCTCGCTGTGACCGATAACAACGTACTCAACACCTGCCTCAACGAGCATCTGTGCGGAGATCTCGCCGGTGTATGCGCCCGAAGCCTTGAAATGTACGTTCTCAGCGCCGATCTTGATGTTAGAGCCCTTTGCAGCCTCAACTGCAACGGGAATGTCGATTGCGGGAACGCAGAGAACTACGTCGCAAGCATCCTTTCCTGCTACGAGGGGCTTCATCTCCTCAATAAGTGCCTTTGCGCTATTGGGAGTCATATTCATCTTCCAGTTACCTGCGATAACTGTTCTTCTCTTTGCGGTATTCATCTCTATCTACCTATTCCTTTGATTACTTGTTGAGAAGGCAGGAGATACCGGGAAGATCCTTACCCTCGAGGAACTCGAGAGAAGCACCGCCACCGGTGGAGATGTGAGTCATTCTGGAAGCAAAGCCGAGCTTCTCAACTGCAGCTGCGGAGTCACCGCCGCCGATGATAGAGATAGCGCCCGAATCAGCAACTGCTGCTGCAACTGCCTCAGTACCTGCTGCGAAGTTCTTCCACTCGGAAACACCCATAGGACCGTTCCAAACTACAGTGCCTGCGCCCTTGATAGCGTTAGCGAAGAGCTCACGGGTGTTAGGACCGATGTCAAGTCCCATCCAGCCGTCAGGAATATCGTCGGAGTTAACGATCTTGTGCTCAGCGTTCTCATCATACTCGGTTGCAACAACGTTGTCAACGGGGATCATGAAGTTAACGCCCTTAGCTGCTGCCTTTGCAACCATCTCGTTAGCGAGCTCGATCTTGTCTTCCTCGCAAAGAGAGGTTCCTACGCTGTGACCTGCAGCCTTGAAGAAGGTGTAAGCCATACCGCCACCGATGATGAGGGTATCGACCTTCTCAAGAAGGTTGTTGATAACGCCGATCTTGTCGGAAACCTTAGCACCGCCAAGGATAGCAACGAAGGGACGAGCGGGATCAGCAAGAGCCTTACCCATAACGCCGATCTCCTTCTGAATGAGGTAACCGCAAACTGCAGGGAGATATGCAGCTACACCTGCGGTAGAAGCGTGTGCTCTGTGTGCAGAGCCGAATGCGTCGTTTACGTAAACGTCAGCGAAGTCAGCGAGCTCCTTAGCGAAGTCTGCGCCGTTCTTGGTCTCTCTTGCGTCGAAACGAACGTTCTCGATGAGAACTGCCTCGCCTGCCTTGAGAGCTGCAACCTTTGCCTTTGCGTCCTCGCCTACGATATCCTCAGCGAAGGTAACCTTGTCGCCGAGAAGCTCGTTAAGGCGTACTGCAACGGGCTTAAGGGTGAATTTCTTCTTGTCGTCAATAGCAGCCTTAGCAAGAAGCTCTGCCTCTGCTGCCTTCTGCTCCTCTGCGGGAAGAGCCTCGATCTTTGCCTTTTCCTTCTTGGTGAGGCCAAAGCCCTCGGTGAAGATAGCGTGGGGCTTGCCCATATGAGAGCAAAGAACTACCTTGCAGCCCTTGTCAAGAAGATACTTAATAGTGGGAAGTGCCTCTACGATTCTCTTGTCGGAGGTGATAACACCGTCCTTGAGGGGTACATTGAAGTCGCAACGAACAAGAACTCTCTTGCCGGCAAGCTCAATGTCTTCAACGGATTTTTTGTTGTAGGTCATTTTTATGTCCACCTTTCAATTATTTTACCATCCTATAATATACCACAAAAGCTTGACAATTTCAAGACGATTTTGCAAAAAAATTAAATTTGTCAAAAAAATTCTATTTTCGTCGCAATCAACGATATATTTTAGGCTATTTTGTTCAAAATTACTATATCTTCATCCGTTCCCGGAGAAATTCCACTATCTTTTTCTCCTCTCTCGAGACCTTGACCTGCGAGAGTCCGAGAGCATGCCCGACCTCTTGCTGAGTTTTGTTTCTATAATATCTCAATGCGATGATCTTCTGCCACTCGCCCGGCATCTCGGCTATCGCCTCTCTGAGCGCGAGGGTGTCGAAAAGCCGCTCGTTCTCATCAAGGCTGTCTGAGTCTGCAATCGTGTCCTCGAGCGCAGTTCCGTCGTCCTCACCGTACACAAGATCCGAGAGCGAGGCGATCGGGCTCATAGCGTCGAGCGAGATCGCCGCCTCTTCAAGCGAGACTCCGACCGCGTCGGCAAGCTCGCGCACGCTCGGCTCTCTGCCCTCTCGCTCGCATATCACGCTCTTTGCGCGCATCAGATCGACTCCGAGCTTTTTGTAGTATCTTCCAACCTTTATCGGTCCTTCGTCGCGCAGAGACCGCCGTATCTCGCCGAATATCATCGGCACGGCGTAGGTCGAAAAGCAAGTGCCTCTCTCAAGATCAAAGCTGCGTATCGCCTTTATCAGCCCTATCGTGCCTATCTGTATCAAATCCTCAAGCTCAACGCCCCTCTCGCGAAAGCGCAGAGCTATGCTCCGCACAAGTCCGCGGTTGAGCAGAACTATCTGCTCGGTCGCGCGCTCTGCTTGCTCGGTGCCACTCTGTGAGAGCTCGATGAGCCTGCGGTTGATCCCGTATTTGCTATCCGTCCGCTCGCTTATTCCTTCCCCTTCACAAACTTGAACAGAGTTACCGTAGTTCCCTTTTTGCATCCCGAAAATACCCTCACCTTATCACAAAAGCTTTCCATCACCGTAAAGCCCATTCCGCTCCGCTCGCCCGCGCTGTCCGTGGTATAGAGCGGTGTGCGTGCAAGCTCGACGTCTTCAATTCCGCACCCTTTGTCCTTTATCTCGATGCGGACAAGTCCGCCGCGGCAGAGCTTTACGCTTATGTAGATGATGCCCACCGTATCCCTATACGCGTGGACTATGCAGTTTGTGACCGCCTCGGATACCGCGCATTTGATGTCAGCGAGCTCGCTCGGAGTCGGATCGAGCTGTGCGCAGAAGGCAGCCACCGCGGCTCTTGCCATTCCCTCGTTGACCGACAGCGAGGGCAGCCTCAGCTTCATCTCGTTGTAGCATTCGGTGCTGTAGCTCCTCTTTTGTTCTTTTTCTTTCATGCTCTCCCTCTCCTTTTCCTGCTTTCTCTTTCTACGCTGACTATTCTCGTAAGCCCCGCAAGCTCGAATATTTTCATTATGCGCTCGTTCGGCTCACGCACGACGAGCAGACCACCGACCGCCTGCATTCTCGTGTGCCGCCCCATTATCAGCCCTATACCCGAGCTATCCATAAAGCTTATTCCCGACAGATCCATCACTGTGCGCGACGGTCTGTATCGCATTATTTTCTCGTCGATCTCGGTGCGCACCCAGACCGCGCTGTGATGATCGATCTCGCCCTTGAGCACGACAAGAAGCTCCTCGCTCCCACCGTCTTCGGATATAAAAAGAGAGCAATTTCTGTTTGTCTTTTGCATTTTTACCTCCGTTTTCTTTTACTTTTTCTTATTTTAACACATAGCGGACGAATATTTTGTCGCAAGAGGGCGAGAGAAAACAAAATATCTTTTTTTGAGAAGATATCGTCATTTTTAGGTTATTTTTTGCTTTTTGTCAAAATTTTAGAAAAATTCCTCAATTTTTTTGAAAATATTTAAAAAATTTTCGTCTTTGCTCTTGAATTTTTTTAATATTGTGGTACAATGTATGTATAAACCAAAATATATGGAGGTATTTTATCATGGCATACAAAATTTCCGACGCTTGCATCGCTTGCGGTGCATGTGCAGACGCTTGCCCCGTAAGTGCAATCACTGAGGGCGACGGTAAGTACGAGATCAACGCTGACGAGTGCATCGAGTGCGGTGCATGTGCAGAGGCTTGCCCCGTAGAGGCTCCCGCTGCTGAATAATTCAGTATTCTTTTGTACATAACGAGGTTGTTGCTCTGCAACAACCTTTCGTTTTTATTGATGGAGGCAGAATGAATGATATAATGCTCGAGGACGGCGAACGACTTGACGCCGTCAACGAAAGGATAACTCTCATACAAAAAAAGGACGGGCTGACCTTCGGCACCGATGCGTTCCTGCTCGCCTCCTTCATAAAGCCGCGCAAGAGCGGTCGCGCGCTCGAGCTTGGCGCAGGCACGGGCATAATCTCACTTCTGCTTGCGGCAAAAGACAAGTTTGCGAGCATCTGCGCGCTTGAAGTGCAGGAGGATTTTGCTCTCCTTGCCCGTCGCAACGCAGAGCTGAACGGACTTGATCACAAGGTAGAGGTCATCTGCCGCGACCTGCGCGATCTGAGGGCATCCGACGGCGAGTTCGACGTCGTGTTCAGCAATCCGCCCTATATGACGACCGACAGCGGAAAGCGGAACGAGTCGGACTACAAATACATAGCGCGCCACGAGGTCTGCGGCGGCATTTCGGATTTCTCGGCGGCGGCTTACAGAATCCTCAAGCACGGAGGCAAATTTTACGTCGTGTGGCGACCTGACAGACTCTGCGATCTTATCTGCGCTCTGCGCGAAAACCGCCTTGAGCCAAAGGTGATGACCTTCGTATGTGCCGACTCGAAGAGCGCGCCCTCTATGGTGCTCGTCTCGGCGACTAAGGGCGGTGCGCCCGGAATGAGCCTCACCGCTCCGCTCATGCTCCACGCGGACGGCGACCACTCTGCCCTCTCGCCCGAGGCGCAGAGGATCTACGATACCCTTTCATTTGACCGAACCGAGGAAATATAAGTATATGGAAAACATTAAAAGAGTTCTGAGCTTCGTCAGACGCGCCGTGGACGACTACGGTATGATCGAGGACGGAGACAAGATCGCAGTCGGAGTCTCGGCAGGAAAGGACTCGCTTACCCTGCTAGCCGCTATGGCTTCCCTGCAACGCTTCTATCCAAAAAAATTCGAGCTTTGCGCCGTGACCGTCGATATGGGCTTTGAGGGAATGGACCTCTCGCCTATCGCGAAATTCTGCGAGGAGCTTGGAGTTGAATACAAGGTAGTGCCTACGCAGATATCAAAAATAATATTCGACGTCCGCAAGGAGAAGAACCCCTGCTCGCTCTGCGCGAAGATGCGCCGAGGCGCACTTTACGGATTTGCAAGAGACATCGGGTGCAACAAGGTCGCGCTCGGTCATCACTTTGACGACGTGGTCGAGACCTTTATGCTCAACCTCTTCTACGAGGGCAGACTCGGCTGCTTCCAGCCCGTGACCTTCCTGTCGAACACAGGAATCACGCTTATCAGACCGATGATATATATGCCTGAGAAGGACGTGCGCTACTTCGCATCCCGCACCGAGCTTCCCGTGGTGAAGTCCACTTGCCCCGCAGACGGAAACACCGAACGCGAGGAGATGAAGAAGCTGCTGGCTTCTCTCGAAAAGGAAAATAAGGGGCTGCGCTACCGCATTTTCGGCGCGATACAGCGCGGCGGCATCGACGGATACCGCGAATTTGGCAAGATGCAGGGCATAAAAGCCTACGAGGACGAGGGCGAAGAATAAGCTTTTTGCAAAAAAGCACTTCATTTTCAGGAATTCTATTGACAAAGTAAATTTATTGTGATATACTTATTAAAGTAAAAAATCCCTATACGGAGGACTATAACAATGAGCAGAATCAAGACTGTTGAAACTAAAGATATCGCTAAGACCGTTCAGAACGGTGGCTGCGGCGAATGCCAGACCTCTTGCCAGTCCGCTTGCAAGACTTCTTGCGGCGTTGCAAACCAGCAGTGCGAGAACAAGGAAAACAAGTAATTTTCCTTGAAATCAATAAAACGCTGTCTTACTCAAAAGACAGCGTTTTAATTTTAAAAATGGAGTAATTATGGTACATCAGTATAAGCTTAACGGATACAATATCGTGCTCGACACAGCAAGCGGATCGGTACACACCGTCGACGAGGTCGCTTATGATATTATCGAAATGTATAAGACTCACACGCCTGAGCAGATAGTTAAGACTATCCTCGAGCGTTATTCCCACCTCGAAGACGTCAACGAAGCCGAGGTCTACGAGTGCCTTGACGATATTGCGGCACTCGAGGCAGCGGGCAAGCTCTTCTCTGTCGACGAATATGAAAGCCTTGCCTGCAACTACAAAAATAACAGCAAGGTCATCAAGGCTCTCTGCCTGCACGTAGATCACACCTGCAATCTCAACTTCTCCTACTTCTTTGCAAGTCAGGGCAAATATCAGGGCGACCGCGCGCTGATGAGCTTTGAGGTCGGCAAGCGCGCATTCGATTTTCTTATCGAGAACTCGGGCACGCGCCGCAACCTTGAGGTAGACTTCTTCGGCGGCGAGCCTCTGATGAATTGGGACGTGGTAAAGCAGCTCGTTGCATACGCGAGAAGCATTGAAAAAGAACACAACAAGAACTTCCGCTTCACTCTGACCACCAACGGAATACTTATCGACGACGAGGTGATCGACTTCCTCAACAAAGAAATGAGCAACGTGGTGCTCAGCCTTGACGGACGAAAGGAAGTCAACGACCACTTCCGCCGCGACTACGCAGGCAACGGAAGCTACGATAAGATCGTGCCAAAGTTCCAGAAGCTTGTAGAAGCGCGCGAGGGCAAGAACTACTACGTTCGCGGCACCTTTACGCACAACAACGTGGACTTTACAAACGACCTCTTCCATATGGCTGACCTCGGCTTTACCGAGCTCAGTATGGAGCCCGTAGTCTGCCCGCCCGACGATCCTTACGCACTGACCGAAGAGGATATGCCCAAGATATTCGAGCAGTATGAAATTCTCGCTAAGGAGATGCTCAAGAGAAAGAAGGAGGGTCGCCCCTTCACATTCTATCACTATATGCTCGACCTCAAGAACGGTCCTTGCATCTATAAGAGAATTACCGGCTGTGGCTCGGGTACGGAATATATGGCAGTCACCCCGTGGGGAGAGCTCTTCCCCTGCCATCAGTTCGTCGGTGACTCCAAGTACAGCCTCGGCAATATTTACGACGGAATTACAAACACCGAAATTCAGGACGGCTTCCGCTCCTGCAACGCATATGCAAGAGAGGAATGCAAGGACTGCTGGGCAAGACTTTATTGCTCTGGCGGTTGCGCCGCAAACTCCTATCACGCTACGGGAAGCATCACGGGCGTTTACAAGTACGGCTGTGAGCTCTTCAAGAAGCGCATAGAATGTGCCGTTATGATGCAGGTAGCCGAATCGGAGGACTGATATGACGACTCCGATCGCGGATTTCGTTAAAAATTACGCTACGCGCGATATCTCGCGCTTTCATATGCCCGGTCACAAGGGCAAGGCTATTCTTGGATGTGAGAGTCTTGACATCACCGAGATCGACGGAGCGGACGTGCTCTATTCTGCCGACGGTATAATCGACGAGAGCGAGAACAACGCATCGGCTCTCTTTGGCACGAAGCACAGCTTTTACTCAACCGAGGGCTCGAGCCTATGTATCAAGGCGATGCTCGCGCTGATAAATAAACGGACGCCCAGAGGCAAGCGCACCACCGTTCTTGCCGCAAGAAACGTGCACAAGGCATTTATCTATGCCTGCGCGCTTCTCGATATTGACGCGGAGTGGCTCTACCCTAAAGAGTTCTCGCACCTCTGCGAGTGCACCATCGCGCCCAAGGAGCTTGAGCGCGCACTTGCAACTGCCGATCGTCTGCCCGACGCGGTATATTTGACCTCGCCTGATTATCTTGGCAATATTGCCGACGTTAAAGGGCTTTCCGAGGTCTGCAAGCGTTATTCCCTGCCCCTGCTCGTCGACAACGCGCACGGCGCGTATCTCGGCTTCTGTGAGCCTTCTATCCACCCGATAGCGCTCGGCGCACATATGTGCTGCGACTCGGCGCACAAGACCTTTCCCGTGCTGACGGGCGGCGCGCATCTGCATATTGCACATAGCTTTGATGCCGACAAGGACGATGTGAGAAGCGCGCTCGCGCTCTTTGCTTCAACCAGCCCGTCCTATCTGATATTGCAGTCGCTCGATCTGTGTAATTCCTATCTTTCGGACGGCTACCGTAATAAACTCGCGGCTTGTATCGCAAGACTTGACAAGATAAAGTCCGCGCTCGCCGAGCGCGGTATATGCGCGAAAGTTTCCGAGCCGCTAAAGCTCGTGCTGACGCGCGATAGCTGTGGCTACGGCGGCGACGAGCTTGCAAAAATACTGCGAGATCACGGCATCGAGCCCGAATTCTGCGACCGCGACGCGATCGTTCTTATGGCGACTCCCTCGCTTGAGGAGCGCGATTTCGAGCGCCTTGAGCGCGCACTCTCGATGCTCAAAACAAGAGAACCTGTCTCAACCGATCTCCCCGCCCCCGAGATCGCAACACGCGCGCTGAGCATACGCGACGCGATCTTCTCGCCGAGCGAGAAGATCAACGCAGAGAACGCAGCGAGCCGCATCTGCGCGTCTCCCACAGTCGCCTGCCCACCCGCAGTTCCCGTGGTAATGAGCGGCGAGATCATCACAGAGCGCACGATCGAGCTGATGCTCTATTACGGAATTGACAAAATAGACGTTATAAAATAAAAAAGAAGTGCTTAGGAGCGTTCTCATAAGGATGTTTTCGGAACACGGTAGGGGCGAACTCAAGTTTGCAAAGCAAACTTAGTTGCTTGCTGTGTGTTCGCCCGCGGGAGACCGCAGGTCTCCCCTACGGATACACATATAAATATCGGCAG
>JAFTKL010000073.1 GCA_017453285.1 Clostridia bacterium
CGAATGTTGCGAACCGGATCCCGTGCGCTTTGCGCACGTGGCACGGTTCGCTTCATGAGTAGCACGTCAAAAAAAGCAGGACACCTATTGGTGTCCTGCTTTTTTTTGGAGGCGCCACCCGGAATCGAACCGGGGATAGAGGTGTTGCAGACCTTTGCCTTACCGCTTGGCCATAGCGCCATATAGCTGTCGGCGTTGCCGACTATATTATCATATTCATCTCGCGAGGGAAATATACCGCGGGAGAATATTGGTTGCGTCGATCTCTCATTCGACTTAAAGATTATATCACAACTTTTTATCTTTGTCAAGCCTTTTTTTGTTTTTTGCAAAAAGAATTTTAAGAATTCTAATTTTTTTAAAAATCTTTATTTTTTTATTGAAAAAAAAGCGGCTATATGCTATAATGTACCTAAAGGGTTGAGTTATCCTATCACCTGCGCTTCTGTATTTGAATAAACGCAGGGAATATATGAAAATAATTACGGAAGGAGACGAATATGAACGCCGACGGGTGCAATCGAAGTTGCAAGTTAAGTTATTATAATTTAATACCGACGGAAAAGTGCAGTTTCGTCTTCTAAGACCTATTTGTCAGGACATCATCGCGCCCCGCGATAAGCTCGTGACCTCTTTTCCGTTTGAATGAGGAAAAGGAGGTCATTTTTTTATGGATTTTTCTGAGGACAGAGCTTTTTTGGAGCAGCAAGACAGAGATTACCGCAGAGCGATACTTTCGATAATCCGCGGTGACAGCTCGGACGAGCTGATGCGCTCCTTGCTCGAGGACTACCACGCAAACGACATCGCCGCGGTGCTCGAGGAGCTTAGCGAGGAGGAGAACGAGAAGCTTCTGCGCGTGCTTGGCAACGAGGCGATGGCAGAGATCGTTGCATATCTCGACGACGCGTCCGAGATCATCGAGCAGATGGATGCCGACGATGCGGCTGAGATCATCGAGCAGATGGACGCCGACGAGGCGCTCGAGGTGCTTGATACGCTTGACGAAGAGACTCGTCAAGAGGTGCTTGAGCTTATCGAGGACGAGGTCAAGCAGGAGATCGAGCTGATCGACTCCTACGGCGACGACGAGTTCGGTAGCGTGATGAGCACGAATTTCATCGCGATCAGCAGGGAGCTGAGCGTCAAGGGCGCGATGCGAAAGCTGATTGCCGAAGCGCCCGAGAACGACAATATTTTTACCATCTTCGTCGTCGACGGGGACGGCGCGTTCTATGGCGCGATAAATCTCAAGGAGCTTATAGTTGCGAGGAGCGATAAGCCGCTTGAGGATCTTATATACAACACCTTCCCGTACGTGCTTGACAAGGAGAGCATCTCTGAGAACATCGAGCGCGTGAGGGGATATTCCGAGGAGCTCATACCGGTTCTCTCGGAGGAGGATCACCGCATTCTCGGCGTTATCACCTCGCACGACGTCACCGAGATCGTCGATGCGGAGCTCGGCGAGGATTACGCAAAGCTCGCGGCACTCGGCTCTGAGGAGAACGTGCGAGAGCCGGTATTCAAGAGTATGAAAAAGCGAATTCCGTGGCTTATCGCGCTTCTGTTCCTCGGACTCGCTGTCTCGGCGGTCGTCGGACTCTTCGAGGGCGTGGTCAAGGAGCTGCCGCTTATCGTCAGCTTTCAGTCGTTGATACTCGGAATGGCGGGTAACGTCGGCACGCAGTCGCTTGCGGTCACGGTCAGAGCGGTCAGCTCGGACGAGCTGGATGGTGGAAAGTTCAGATTTATTTTCAAGGAGACGCGCGTTGCCTTCTTCAACGGTGCGCTGATCGGTCTGTTTTCCTTTGTCGTAGTTGGAATTTACCTCTCGGCGATAGGCGGACATCCTGCGTCTCTTGCATTCAGCGCGGCAGCCTGCGTGGGTCTGGCGCTCTGCTTTGCGATGATGATCTCGGGCTTTACGGGCGCGGCGATACCAATGTGCTTTCACAAGCTCGGCATAGATCCCGCTATCGCGTCTGGCCCGCTGATCACGACGGTGAACGATCTCGTCGCGGTCGTCAGCTACTACGGACTCGCGTGGATACTGCTTATAAATTTTGGAGTTTAAAAATAGGGGCTGCTTCATTTAGCGCAGAACAAAAACACACGAATAATTAAAGAATAAAAATACCGCTTTTTCCGTCGAAAATGATGGAGAAAGCGGTTTTTAAGGTAGAAATCCTTGCGGATTTCAATTTTTATGTGTGTTTTTTAGCCGCGTTCTCCGCCTCTGGCGTACCTTTGTACGCCGACGAAACGGAGAACACGTCTTCTGCATCTAAATGAAGCAGTCCCTTTTGGTTATTTCTGATAAAGCAGATATGTCCAATATGCAGCGACGCACTGTACGGGCCAATAGCAGTAAGCTTTTTCGTACTGTGCTTTGTAAAGAAATCTCTCTATAGTTTCGCATTCCTCTGCCGAGTACTTGAAGTCGGGGCAGATACAGCCGATAATGATCGCTTCGGCGGCATTTCTCATAATTCTGAATACGTCGTCGATGGCTTCAACCTGATGAGAGTAGCAGGCTACGCCGTGGCGCATCTCAATCAGATACGCGGGAGAGCCTCTCCATCCTCGCACCTCGGTCTTGAATTGAAGCTTGTCCATACCTTCCTCGGCGGCTCTGACGTGCTTGTATGCAACGGTGGAGACCTTCTGCATCAGCTTGTAGTAACGAGCCTTGTATTCGGGCTCTTCTTCGTGGTCGTACAGCAGGCGCAGGGAATATTGCATCTGCAAGAAGAGATAGCAGAATTTTTCGCGATTGACGGTATCGTCGGATATCTTCTCGGCTCGCTCAAGTGCCCAATCACGATATTTTCTGTACATATCCAGCCAATGACCGTCCTTGGTGACAGCGTAAGCCGCCATATATATCATCGGACCTCTGTGGCACTCGTGTATTCCCAAATTTCCGTACATTTCGCAATAGGTGCCCGGCTTGCCGTCCTCTCTGAGCAGTGCATAATTGTTCTCGGGGATAACGTCTCTGTCCGCCTTCTTGGCAAAAGAGGCCAGAACTTCTCTTATCTTTTGCTTTTGTTCGTCCGTGGCAAGCTTTGAGTTATAAAGCTTGGTTCCCATATAGAGCCAATGCGTGTATTGGTCACGCGAGGAATTGATATAATGAGAAGAGCTATCGAGGGGAGAAACGCTTCGCGCAAGGAATCCCTCGTCTTCTGATATAGTGGCATTCTTGTAAAAGCCGTCGAATATGTCGGATATCTCGGCTCTCAGATGCTCCTCGCCCGTGATCTCATAGCGGGCAATTATAGCCTCTATCATTGAACCGCCGTTCAGCGTACAGTCCTCCATACCCGTGCCCCAGCCTGCCTCGTTGGGAACGTTGGCATTGATCTCCTCAAGGGTAGGCAGATGGTCAAAGCCCCACTCTCCGTCCTTGCCCGTAACGTAGTCGTATATAAGCTTCATATCCTTGCGGTAAAATCTGTTCATTACCACCGACCACGCTGTATCCATTCTGTCTCTGAGTAATTTTTCGTCCATAAAAACCTCCGCGAGTATTTCACTCAAGGCTATTATAGCAACCCTTTCGCGCCGTGTCAAGCACAAACAGCGTTTTTGTCAGGATGATCTTGCGAAAATTACAATATGGAAGCGCAAAGCCTCAAATGTTCAAGAATACTCGCTAAAAATTCTCAAAAGCTCTTGTAAAAATCCTCAAGATTTGATATAATAAATTATATATTGATATTTTTAGGTTAAAAATCAAATTTTTGACATCGGAAGGTGATAAAATGAAAGAAAAGTATTACATCACAACAGCGATAGCGTATGCGTCGAGAAAGCCTCACTTTGGAAATACCTATGAGGTAATTATGACCGACGCGGTCGCAAGATATAAGAGAGCACGCGGCTACGACGTGTTCTTCTGCACGGGTACCGACGAGCACGGTCAGAAGATCGAGGATCTTGCGAATGCGGCAGGTATTACCCCCAAGCAGTACGTTGACGGCGTTGCGGGCGAGATCCGCGGCATCTGGGACAAGATGAATTCGAGCTACGACTATTTCATCCGCACGACCGACGGTTATCACGAGGCAAACGTGCAGAAGATCTTCAGGAAGTTCTACGACAAGGGTGACATCTACAAGGGCAAATACGAGGGCTGGTACTGCACGCCCTGTGAGTCCTTTTTCACCGAGACTCAGGCGGCAGAGGGCAAGTGCCCCGACTGCGGTCGCCCCGTACAGAAGGCGAGCGAAGAGGCGTACTTCTTTAAGATGAGCAAGTATGCAGATCTCCTTATGAAGCATATCGAGGAGCATCCCGAGTTCATCGAGCCCGAGTCGCGCAAGAAGGAGATGGTCAACAACTTCCTCAAGGCAGGTCTGCAGGATCTCTGCGTTTCGCGCACCTCGTTCAAGTGGGGAATTCCGGTCGACTTCGACGATCGCCACGTCGTTTACGTATGGCTCGACGCGCTGACTAACTACATCACCGCTCTCGGATACGATGCGGACAAGACCTTTGAGGAGCAGTCCGAGCACTTCAAGAAGTATTGGCCTGCCGACGTTCACATCATCGGTAAGGACATTCTCCGTTTCCACACTATCTATTGGCCTATCTTCCTTATGGCGCTCGATCTGCCTCTGCCGAAGAAGGTATTCGGTCATCCGTGGTTCAACTTTGGCGTTGAGAAGATGTCGAAGTCTCGCGGAAACGTTATCTACGCTGACAAGCTCGCAGAGAGATTCGGCGTTGACGGCGTAAGATACTACGCGCTCTCCGAGATGCCCTACAACGCAGACGGAAGCATCACCTATGAGGCAGTCATCAAGAGATATAACACCGACCTCGTTAACAATATGGGCAACCTCGTCAAGCGTACTCTCGATATGCAGAAAAAGTACTTTGACAAGGTAGTTCAGGCACCCGTAGTACACGACGCGCTCGACGACGAGCTGAGCGCGGCTTGCGTTGAGGCTTACAAGGGCTTTACCGAAAATATGGACGCTTACCACATTGCAGACGCGCTTGAGTGCGTGTTCGCTATGTTCAACAGAGCTAATAAGTATATCGACGAGACTACACCATGGACTCTTGCTAAGGACGAGAGCCAGAAGGCAAGACTCGGAACGGTGCTCTACAACCTGCTTGAGACTATCCGTTGGGGAGCAGTAATGCTCGCTCCCATCATTCCCGATACCTCTGCAGAGATACTTGCAACTCTTGGTACCGACGCGTGTGACTACGAGAGCATCGGCACGGCTGACAAGTTCGGCGCGATCAAGCCCGAGAGCGTTGTCGGCGACTCGAGAGTTATGTTCGCACGTATCGACGAGGCTAAGCTCCTCGCTGAGCTTGAAGCCGAGATGGAGGCGCAGAGAGCTGCTGCCGAGGCGGCAGAAAAGGCAAACGCCGCTCCCGAGAAGCCCGAGGGCTGTGCGCTTATCGGCATCGAGGACTTTATGGGAGTTGAGCTCCGCTCGGCGCAGATAATCTCGGCTGAGAGAGTTCCGAAGGCAAAGAAGCTTCTTTGCCTGCAGGTAGACCTCGGATACGAGAAGAGACAGGTCGTTTCGGGTATTGCAAAGTTCTATGCTCCTGAGGATCTGGTCGGCAAGAAGATAATCCTCGTTGCAAACCTCAAGCCTGCAAAGCTCTGCGGAATTGACTCCGAGGGTATGATCCTTGCAAGCGGTGAGGAGCAGGTAAGAGTTGTATTTCTCGCCGAAGACACACCTCTTGGCGAGCGTATCAGATAATAAAAATGGCAATTAACTTTTTTGACAGCCACGCGCACTATTACGACGATCGCTTCTACGGCGAAGAAAATCCTCAAGGAGCGGAAAAGCTCCTTGAGGAGCTTTTTGCTGACGGACTGCTCGGCGTGATAAACGTGGGCACCAACCACCGCTCAAATCTTCGCGCGATCGAGCAGGCTAAGAAATATCCGCTTATGTACGTAGCGGCGGGAATTCATCCCGAGGACGTCGCAAGCACCGACATCGGTGTCGAGGGCGAGCTCGCGGAGCTCTACGCTCTGCTCGAGAACAGAGAAAAAAGGGAAGAGAACAAGATGGTCGCGCTCGGCGAGATCGGGCTTGACTACTATTGGGAGCCCTACGACCGCGACCAGCAGATCTATTGCTTTGAAGCGCAGATGGAGATGGCGCGCAAGCTCGATCTTCCCGTCGTGATACACGACAGAGAGGCTCACGGCGACAGCTTTGACGTGGTGTGCAAGTACCCCGAGGTGCGTGGAGTTTTCCATAGCTATAGCGGGAGCGCGGAGATGGCAAAGGAGCTTATCAAGCGCGGTTGGTATATATCCTTTTCGGGCGTCGTTTCATTCAAGAACGCCGCAAAGATCAAGGAGGTCGCAAAGATCGTGCCGGACGACAGAATTCTTATCGAGACCGACGCGCCCTACCTCGCACCGCATCCATTCAGGGGAAAGATAAATCACTCGGGCAGACTCTTCTACACCGCGACCGCTCTCGCAGAGGCGAGTGGCAGATCAGTAGAGGACGTAGCGCGACTGACTCGTGAGAACACAAAGAGACTTTTCGGAATTTGACAATATCAGATGATACCTGTTTTTGACACGGAGGTATAAAAATGTCAAAGCTTTTCAAGATTTCAGCACTTCTGCTTATAATCGCGATGCTGCTCTCCTGCTTTGTCGCTTGCTCGGACACCTCGGGCGAGGACGGCTCGGCAGCACCCTCGGACAGCGAGACCGAGCGTGAGACGGTAGAGGTACCGTCCTTTGAAGAGACCGGCTTACTCGCACTCTTTGCCAACGGCGAGTACACGCTTAAGGTAATAAGAAGTGAATATGCGGACAGCACCGACACCGATGCGTATGCCGCGCTTCGCGACGCTCTCAAGAGAAAGACCAAGGCAAATCCCGCGATGGCGACCGACTTCGTCGCTGCAAGCGAGGAGAAGTACGACGGTCCTGCAATACTCGTTGGCGACACCAATTACGAGGAGTCGAAGACGATCAACGAGAAGCTCAAGAATAACGAATATGCCGCAAAGCTCGTGGGAAACAAGTACGTTATCGCGTACAAGTGCCCCGAGGGCTTTGATGCTATACTAAGAAAGATCAGAGCAAAGCTCAACTCTGCCGATGTCAGCCTCATCACTATCGACGAGAGCTGGAACTTTGAAGGCACGCTTGAGGACATATCCTACGTTCCCGATATTGCGGGCGGTTGGGATGAAAGCTTCGACGGCGGTCAGAGCTCTACATACTGCATCAAGGAAGAGAGCAACCTTGAGGAATATGAAGCATATCTTGAGGTGCTTGCCGAAAATGGATTTGAGCATCACTCGGGCAGCCGAATTGCCGACTGTGCGTTTGATCTTCTGTATACCGACAAGACCATCGCTTATCTGATGTACTTCTCGGATACCAAGCTTCTCAAGCTTTCGATGGACAGCAGAAAGGTATTCTCGCTTCCCACACTCGAGAAGGATAACGTATACGAGAAGGTCAACGATGCGACTATAACTCAGGTCGGCCTCGGTGACTCGATCAACAACGGTATGCTCTACATATCCAAGATGTCGGACGGTAGCTTTATAATTATCGACGGCGGCGTTTCCTCGGGTTATATCTACGACTCGCTCGTTAAGCTCGCAGGACGCGAGGACGATATCCGCGTTGCCGCTTGGCTCATCACTCATCACCATCAGGATCACGCAGAGGGCTTCAAGAAGACCTCTGAGAAATACGCAGATAAGCTCATAGTCGAGAAGATCATCCACTGTCAGCCCAGAGCTACACAGCTCGAGCCGGGAGAGGGCTCTGACTACGAGCAGGTAAAGAACAGAATAGTCGACGGAATAAAGAACTTCAAGAAAACGAACCCTGATCTCGAGCAGATCAAGGCGCATCCCGGTATGGAGATCTATATCCGTGACGCAAAGATCACGGTCATTGCGACGATTGATACCGTCGAGCCCAAGATAATCTCGAACGTCAACAACGCATCGATGGTGTTCAGAATGGAAGTGGGAGAGAAGAGCATAATCTTCCTTGGCGACTCCGAGCAGATGCAGACCAAGCCGATGTATAAGGCTTTCGGCGAGGAATATTTCAGATGCGATGCGCTTCAGCTCGCTCACCACGGCTACGGTAACACGAATACAGGTAACGACTCGCACGTTATCAACGTAGCATCCAAGGCGACCGTTGCATTCTGCCCCGTATCCACCTATCACCTCACTGCTGACGGCGCAAACGTGCTTGGAATGCCTCAGAACTTCGTCTTCTTCCGCAATCCCGACGTTACGGTGCATTTCGGCGGAGAGGATAACGTTACGCTTGATCTCTATACGCTCGAGCAGAGAGGCGAGCGTTGGGAGCCCAAGGGTTGATCTTAATAACGCAAACGCCGCAGAAAAGCACTTTCTGCGGCGTTTTTTATTGCAAAAGTGCGAAATTTTGTAAAAAATCCACAAAAATGAGGTCGATATTTCTATATTATGAAGTATAAAAAATACAAAAAATCTCTTGCAAAATGACGGAATATGAGTTATAATAATAAAAAGGTTTGTCAAAATGAACCAATTAAGCAGGTATTTGTGCGATTTCGCATATCCTGTTAAAATATTTTAGAACTTTCCGCTAAAGAGCGGAAGTGAGGAGGAAAAACCAATGGCTGTTGTAGACACCAAACAAATCAGAAACCTTGTACTGCTTGGACACGGAGGATGCGGAAAAACGTCGCTTGCAGAAGCAATGATATATATTACCGGCGGCATTGACCGTCTTGGCCGTGTAGAAGACGGAAACACCGTCTCCGACTATGACGCAGAAGAGACCAAGAGAGGCTTCTCTCTTTCGGCTTCTTTACTTAACACCACCTGGAAGGATTGCAAGATCAACATCATCGACACCCCCGGTTACCTCGACTTCGTGGGCGAGGCTCATCAGGCCCTTCGCGTTGCAGACAGCGCACTTATCGTTGTTGACGGTAAGGCAGGCATCGAGATCGGTACCGAGCAGGCTTGGTACTACGCTGAGAACGCAGGACTTCCCAAGGCGTTCTTTATCAACAAGTTCGACGATAACGACGCAAGATTTGCTCACATTCTCGACGCGCTTCACGTTACCTTCGGTAAGCACGTATGTCCTCTCACCATTCCTATGGTAAAGGACGGAGTCGTTACCGGATGTATCGACCTTATCGAGCAGAACGCTCACGTTTTCGATAAGAACGGCAGACACAGCGTTGAGATCATCCCCGCTGAGTCTATGGAAGCAGTAGAGAAGTACCGCGATATGCTTATGGAAGCGGTAGCAAGCACCGACGAAGAGCTTATGGAGAAGTATTTTGGCGGCGAGGAGATCACTCCTATGGAAGCTACCAACGCAGTTCACGAGGGTATCATCAACGGTGATATCGTTCCCGTATTCTGCGGCGCGGCTACAAAGCTTTGGGGCGTTTGGACCATGCTCGACAAGATCACCGGCTCCTTCCCCAGACACACCGCTAAGAAGGTTGAAGCTCTTGCTGACGGCGACGAGATGGAGATCGCTGTTGACGGCGAGCCCGCAATGTTCGTATTCAAGACCGTCGCTGACCCGTTCGTAGGTAAGATGTCTTACTTCAAGGTAATGAACGGTACTGTTAAGCGCGATATGCTTATGAAGAACAATACCACCGGTGAGAGCGAAAAGCTCGCTCACATCTACATCGTAAGCGGTAAGAAGCAGGTCGAGGTAGACGAGCTTGCTTGCGGTGATATCGGTATGGTAGCAAAGCTCACCAACACCAACACCAACGATACACTTACCTGGAACAAGGAATTTTCCTATGCTCCTATCACATATCCCACTCCTTACTACTCCAGAGCTATGATCCCTGCAAGTGCTAAGGACGAGGGCAAGATCTCCCAGAGTATTGCAAAGATGCTTGAGGAAGACCTTACACTTAAGTACGAGAACGATCCCGAGACCAAGCAGATGGTAGTTTCGGGTCTTGGCGATATGCACCTTGCTGTTATCGCGGCTAAGATGAAGAACCGCTTTGGCGTAACGGTCAACTTTGAGGTTCCCAAGATGGCTTACCGTGAGAAGATCACAAAGCGCGCTGACGTTGAAGGTAAGCACAAGAAGCAGAACGGCGGTTCCGGTCAGTACGGTCACGTTAAGATCCGCTTCGCTCCCGCTGAGTCTGAGGGACTCGAGTTCACAGTATCCGTCGTTGGCGGTACCGTTCCGAAGAACTTCTATCCCGCAGTAGAGAAGGGTCTTCAGGACGCTATGGCAAAGGGTGTTGCAGGCTTCCCGCTCGTAGGACTTGCTGCTGACCTTTACGACGGTTCTTACCACGACGTTGACTCGGACGAAATCTCCTTCAAGACCGCTGCAAGCATCGCTTACAAGAAGTGTCTTGAAATGGCAGCTCCCGTTATCCTCGAGCCCGTTGGTGATATGGACATCACCGTTCCGGATTCTCTCGTTGGTGACGTAATGGGAGACCTCAACAAGCGCCGCGGCGCAGTTATGGGTATGGATCCCGCTTCGAGAAAGGGTTACACCACCGTTCACGCAGTTGCTCCTAAGGCTGAGCTCGTTGAGTATCCTATCGCTCTCCGCGCTATGACTCAGGGACGCGGCAGCTTCGAGTACAAGGTTACCGGATATGACACCGTTCCCGGCAACATCGCTGAGAAGATCAAGAAGGACAACGTTCCCGCTTAAATAAAATTATTTGATCCCGTCGCTATGCGGCGGGATCTTTTTATATAAATATGTAAAGAAAATTAAAAATCCCCTTGACTTTCGGACAGTTTAGTGCTATAATCTCAAAGGTCGAAATATAACTGTTAATATACAGCACTTTATCAGGAGAAAATAATGCAAACCCTTCTATCTTTATCAATTGCACTTTTCATCGGTCTTATGCTCTCGAGACTCGCAAAGCTTGTAAAGCTTCCTGCGGTCACGGCATATCTTGTTGCGGGAATTTTGGTCGGTCCGTACCTTCTCGGCGCACTCGGCATCGAGGGACTCGGATTTACAAGTATGGATCAGGTCAAGTCTTTCAGCCTGCTTTCTAACGTCGCACTCGGGTTTATCGCGTTTTCTATCGGAAACGAGTTCAGACTCGCTCAGCTCAAGAAGACCGGTAAGCAGGCGACCGTCATTGGAATAATTCAGGCGGTGTTTACGACTCTGCTCGTTGACGCAATTCTCATCGGTCTTCACTTCATTATGCCCGATAAGCTTCCGCTCCCCGCGGCTATCGTGCTCGGCGCAGTCGCATCGGCTACCGCACCTGCGGCAACCCTTATGGTCGTCCGTCAGTACAAGGCAAAAGGACCGCTTACCGATATACTTCTTCCTATCGTCGCACTTGACGACGCGGTAGGACTCGTGCTCTTTGCAATATCCTTCGGTGTTGCAAAGGCACTAATTCACGGAAAGGTAGACATCCTTTCGGTAGTTCTTGAGCCGATCCTCGAGGTAGTTCTCTCGCTCGGACTCGGACTTGTGATGGGTCTGCTCTTTACATTCTTTGAGAAATTCTTCCACTCGCGCTCCAAGCGTCTGTCGATGTCGGTGACCTTCGTGTTCCTGACCGTCGCGCTCTCGATGCTTGAGTTTGAGATCGGCGGAGTTCATATTGCTTTCTCGTCCTTGCTCGTATGTATGATGCTCGGAACGGTATTCTGCAACTGCTGTGACTTCTCCGAGGAGCTTATGGATAGAGTCGATCGCTGGACCGCACCGCTCTTTATCCTCTTCTTCGTGCTCTCGGGTGCGGAGCTTGAGCTTTCGGTCTTCACGGATATCGCTATCGTTATAGTCGGTGTGGTTTATATCATCGCACGCTCGCTCGGTAAGTATTTCGGTGCTTTCACAAGCTCCAAGGCGGTCAAGTGCGAGCCCAATATCGTAAAATACCTCGGAATTACCCTTCTTCCTCAGGCAGGCGTTGCGCTCGGTATGGCTATCAAGGCTAAGGAGGCGCTCGGTGCTGAGGGCGCGATAATCGCAAACATCACGCTCTTTGCAGTGCTTATCTACGAGCTTGTCGGACCGATGCTCACAAAGATCTCGCTTCAGAAGGCGGGAGAGATCAGCCCCGAGGGCAAGGTCAGCGCAAGAGAAGAGCATAAGAAGCTTCTTGAGAAGAGAGCGCACCACGCAAAACATCAATAAAAAATCGGCTGGAGCGAATAGCTCCAGCCAAATTTTTTTACTTGTCAACTTTGGGAAGTCTTGCAAAGCTTGCTTCAAGCTCCTCGTCGGAGGGAGCGTAGTCGCTCATCTTTCCGTCGTGGAAACGCTCGTAAGCAAACATATCGAAATATCCCGTGCCGGTGAGGCCGAACACGATGACCTTTTCCTCGCCTGTCTCCTTGCACTTGAGCGCTTCGTCCATCGCTACCTTGATAGCGTGCGAGCTTTCGGGAGCGGGAAGGATACCCTCGATGCGAGCGAAGTACTCAGCCGCCGCAAATACCGAGGTCTGTTCGACCGAAACTGCCTCCATAAGTCCCTGATCGTAAAGCTCGGAGAGAGTGGAGCTCATTCCGTGGTAGCGAAGACCGCCCGCGTGCGATGCAGAGGGAATGAAGTTAGAGCCGAGGGTGTACATCTTTGCCATCGGGCAGACTGCACCGGTGTCGCAGTAATCGTACGCGTACTTACCTCTGGTGAGAGAGGGGCAGGACATAGGCTCGACCGCGATGAAGCGGTAGTCAGCCTCGCCGCGAAGCTTCTCGCCCATAAAGGGAGCGATGAGACCCGCAAGGTTCGAGCCGCCGCCTGCGCAGCCGATGATGATATCAGCCTTTACGCCGTACTTGTCAAGCGCCGCCTTGGTCTCAAGACCGATGACAGACTGATGAAGCGCAACCTGATTGAGCACGCTTCCGAGCACGTAGCGGTAGCCTTCTTTCTTGGTAGCCGCCTCAACAGCCTCGGAGATAGCACAGCCAAGGCTTCCCGAAGTGCCGGGATGCTCGGCGAGGATCTTTCTGCCGACCTCGGTGTCCATAGAGGGAGAGGGAGTGACAGTCGCGCCGTAGGTGCGCATTACCTCGCGTCTGAATGGTTTCTGCTCGTAGGAGCATTTGACCATATATACGTTGCAGTCGAGTCCGAAGTAGGAGCAAGCCATCGAGAGAGCCGTACCCCACTGACCAGCACCGGTCTCGGTGGTAACGCCGCGAAGTCCCTGCTTTTTTGC
The DNA here is from genome assembly GCA_017453285.1 of Clostridia bacterium. Taxonomy (GTDB): domain Bacteria; phylum Bacillota; class Clostridia; order Oscillospirales; family CAG-272; genus HGM12713. The sequence continues at coordinate 13,197 of JAFTKL010000073.1, forward strand.
GTAGTACGCCTGAGCGATAGCCGAATTGAGCTTGTGGCTTCCGCTTGTGTTGTTGCCCTCGAACTTGTAGTAGATCTTTGCGGGTGTCTGCATCTTTTCTTCAAGGCAGTACGCGCGGATCAGAGGATCGGGGCGGTACATTTTATAGAAATCGCGGATCTCATCGGGGATGGGGAAGTACGCCGTGGTGTCGTCAAGCTCCTGACGGATAAGCTCCTCGCAGAACACGGGGGCAAGCTCTTCTGCAGTGATAGGCTCAAGCGTATCGCCGTTGAGGAGAGGAGCGGGCTTTTTCTTCATATCGGCGCGCATATTGTACCAAGCGTGAGGAAGCTCGCTTTCTTCAAGATAGATTTTGTAGGGAATTGTTTTTTCTGACATATCAATGTCTCCTTTCTGTGAGGGGGCAAACAAAAAAGTCCGTCCCGCAATAATTTTGCCGGGACAGGACTGATATCCTGCGGTGCCACCCTGCTTGGCGATCTCTCGCCCACTTACGCATACTATTATATGCTGACCTTGTTCACGGTAGGTCACACCGTCGCACATACTCCAAAAAATTGTTTCCGATTGCCCTCGAAGGTCCATTCAACTGTGTTTTCCTGCCGTGATCGCATCACCCACGGCTCTCTGAAAGGAAGGGAGAACAGCTTACTTACTCCTTCTCAACGGTTTAAATAAGTTCAAAATAAATTGTAGCACAACAGAGCCGTTTTGTCAATATATTTTTTAAAATTTCTTGGTTAGTTTGAGTTGAGATTTTTGCCACTTTCTTTCGTAGAAAGTGGCGCAAAGAACTTGAATGAAGGTAAAAGTTATTGGTAGCGTCGTAGGGAAGTTTCGCTCAAGCCTTTACAAAGGCTTGTCGTGAGCCGCCGACGAAACGGCGGTCGCTCGTCGCAACGAGCGAAATCTCCTTATTCGGCGTTTCTCTTTGCTCCTTTCGTGCCAAATAGAAAAGTGGTCAATAAGGTTAGATGTTATTTTTGTTGAGCTATGCGCGTTCTCAACAGAAAACCGCCGCGCGTACGCGCGGCGGTGGATGTGGTATTATTCGACTTCTACGTATTCCGTGCCGGTAGATTGCTTGTGGTACTTGGCTTGCGACTCGAAATATTCCTCGTAACCCGAGACCTCTATCGCAGGCACGTAGGTCTTGGCGAATATTTTGCTGCCGACATTATTGTTTCCTATATACTTGTAGAAAGCATAAAAAGGTATTGATTCAGCATATTCATCATAACCACGGATATATTCAATATCGACGTAATTATATTCCTCGAAATCGACAGGAGATTGCTCGGACATACATATGGGGCAGGAGTGACCGCCGAAAACGTAGCCTTTGCAGAGCAAGTCTTCGGCTTTTTCAAGAGATATCATTTTTACCTTTTTGATAGGAACAGTGCTGTCGTCTCTGTACTGCCTATAGCTGACTGTGATTTCAGGCAAGAAAGGATCTGTTTTGCTGCTATAATGACGGAAAGTGACTGTTATATTGTCTGAAGAGTTGTCAGATTCATTTGTGCTATTATAGAATTTTACTGTAATGCTATACGGATATTTTCTATCACTGACATATTTACGGCTTACGGTTACGTCTTTAAACTCAACATCAAAAATATAGAATAGCTCTTTTTTTAGCGGCTCAAATTCTGCTATTATCTGTTCATCGCTTATCGTTGAATCATACATAGATATTTTTGCGTCTCCGAGAAGGAAAGGTCCTTGACTGGGCCATGAATCAAAAGCAAAGGCTGCAGAATTCACGTGAGGGTGTTGGGAAAGCATTGGAAAAACGTGTATATCTTCTTCTTCGTGGACATCTACGCGTAAAGATTTATCATTTGGATCAGAATAACTTTCTTGGAGATTTATTTCGAATGTTTGCATAGGTATATTCCTTTTTTCGTACCAGCGTGAAAGGATATTAGTTGCAAATGTCGAAAATTCTGCTTCGTCAAGCTCTTTTTGTGACTCTTTTATTTCATATACGGTGAGATACTTTTCGTTCGGTATAGTACCGATATTAAGCTCCTTATCCTGCGACACGTATACCTTCTCATAAGACGTTGTCGCGGTTCCCATTGGAATTCCTTTTGAAGAAATAAGTCTCGCAATATCCAACGCACTATACTGCGCGTCGTCATATACGGGGATTTGCGGTGGCTCTTCGATCGGCTCGTCCTTTCCAAAAAGGAAGAAGAGCGGTATCGCGGCTACGCAAAGACACGCGCAGGCGGCTATGAGTGCGACCTTTTTTATTATACGGTGGCGTATCGCGACCATCGGCTTCGCGTTTTGCGGCGATGCTTCGACGATGAATTCGTCCTCGATAAGCTCGAACGAGCGGTGCAGCTTTTCATTTCTTGCTTTTCTTTGGCTCATATATAAATGCCCTCCTTTTGCAGATACTCGCGAAAACGCTTGCGCGTGCGAGATAGAGTGGATTTGACCGTGCCGACGGGAAGGGAATAGTCGGCGGCGATCTCGGATATCGCGCTGTCATACCAATAGCGGCGCACGAAAATTATTCTCGTATCCGCGTCAAGTGAGCGCAAAAAGCTATTTATCGCCTCGCGCAGTGCTACGTCGTCCGCGCTCTCGGGCATAGTGCTCGCGTCGGGAAGCATTTCGCTCACCTCATCGAGAACCGTCGCAAAGGCAGAGTCGCGCTTCTCTCGCTTCTGATAGGCGAGGCGGTCAAGCGCGAGATTTCGCGTTATTCTGCCAAGATACGCAGAAAGTGCGATCGGTTTCTCGGGCGGCATAGTATCCCACGCGCGCAGATAGGTGTCGTTGACGCATTCCTCACACTCGGGCTCGGAATAGAGAATATTGTACGCAATAGCATAGCAATATTTGCCGTATTTTCTGTTGGTCTCGGATATCGCATCCTCCGAGCGCTCCCAGAACAGCTCTATTATTTTACTGTCTTCCACGTTGTCACCTCCATACGTTTTGAAGTCCCTTCACTATTAAAGACGATATTTGAGGGCAAAAGGTTGCAAGAAAAGAAGAATTTTTTTAATTGTAGCATATTTTTATTATATTTTCAAGTGCCAAAATGGACTATTGCACTTGAAAAACGTAGAGCATAGTGATATAATGGTAGTACCAAAGAATTGGAGGACAGAATTATGAGCAATCTTCCCGAATATATGCTTGTTGCGCCCACGGTGTATGCTATCGGCGACAAGTACAACATTTTCGTACCTTTCTCGGACGAGGTAATTATGTGGGTTAAGGTAGGCGAGCATACCTACTACGATCACTGCAACGGAATCCTTCGCTCGAATACCAATATGCACAAGGTCGAGCTTCCGATGTCGGTGCTTGACGAGGCAAAGGAATACACGGTCGTTTACAAAAAGATGATCGAGCGCAAGCCCTATTTCCCGACGAGCGAGGACGAGAGAAGCTACACGGTCTCCTTCCGTCCCGTGAAGGATGGCGGCAACATCAACATTTATCATATCTCCGACGCGCACAATCTCGTTGACGAGCCTGTTGCGGCAGGTCGGTATTTTGGGGACGAGATAGATCTTCTCGTGCTCAACGGCGATATCCCGAACCACAGCGGCGACATAAAGAATTTCAACGCTATCTGCGAGATCGCGGCAGGCGTTACGGGCGGTCACTGCCCCTGCGTATTTGCACGCGGCAACCACGACACGCGCGGTATTCACGCTGAGGATATGCCTTACTACATCCCCACGATGAACGGAAATACCTACTATACATTCAAGGTCGGCTGCGTTTGGGGCCTTCTGCTTGACTGCGGAGAGGACAAGCGCGACACTAACGCCGAGTACGGCGGAACGATCTGCTTCCACTATTTCAGAGAGGTGGAGACCGAGTTTATCAAGGAAGTTATCGCGAACGCAGACAAGGAGTACAATGCTCCCGACGTAAAGCACAAGCTGGTCATCTCGCACGTTGCGTTCACGCATATTCTGCAGCCTCCGTTTGATATCGAGCAGGAGCTTTACGGCGAGTGGGCAAGACTCGTTCGCGAGCATATCAAGCCCGAGCTGTTGCTCTACGGTCATCATCACGTAGTTGACATCTACCCCGTCGGCTCGGATTTTGACCATCAGGGTCAGGCTTGCACGGCGATCGTCGGTTCAAGACCGACCTTTGCGAATGCCGACCACCCGAACGGATTTATCGGTGCGGGCATCGTGCTTCGCGACGACGGAAAGAAGAGAATTATCTTCAATAACGACAAGGGCGAGGTCCTTCGCGACGAGGTTATAGATTAAATGAAAAATTCCGTGAAGTTTTGGCTTCACGGAATTTTTGTTATATTTTCGGAATTTCGGTCACTCTGAGCTTTGCGTTGCCGTATGGGTAAAGCTCGATCTCGCGCGCCTCGCCGACAGGCTCGGTGGAGTTCGGCACTTTCGCGCAGACTGAGTTGTATCCGTCCTGATAACCCCAATCGATAGGAGCGACGCGCGCTTTGACGACTACGGCAGGCTCTGTCGAAGAGAATGGGTAGCTCGAAATATCGCGGCGCTCGACCTCAAGCTCGTCCGAGCAGAGCGCGTAGCTCCACTCGCTCGTGGGCAGATATTCGTAGTCACAGAAGGGGAACTTGCGCTCAACGCCGTTCTTTTCGTACTCGTACATCTTTTTCTCGTAGCTTACGGGGATCGAGAAAACGAGCGAGCCGCATTTCACGGTATTGAGTTCGTGGGGTCTTGCCTCGATGTAGGGAGACACGTCAAACGAGAGCGTGTGCGTGCTTTCCTCGCCTGCCTTGAGCGCGAGCGTGATGTCCTCGGTGGGCAGACGCTTGCCGTCAAATACGACGTTCTGCGCGAAGCTCGGCACGCGGATAGTAAAGCTTACGTCGCTCTTTGCTCTGAGCGTATAGCAGAATTGGTTCTTGAAGGGATACTCGGTATCAAGCGAGACAAAAAGCTCTTCGGTGTCAAGCACGGACGGAATGGGAAGAGCGTTCACTACCTCTCCCTCGCGGTGCATAAATGCCGAAAGTGCGAACTTGGGCCACCCTTGGTGCATATTCGCGGTACAGCAGCCGTAATTCGGCTCGAGACCGAAGAGGTGCGCCTCGCTTCCATTCGTGCCGAAGAGTGACTTGCCTGGGAAACGCTTTGCCGCGATCTGATTGCTCATCTGAACGTACTGATGCGCCCACATATCGTCGCTGAAGGTCGCGGGGAGCGCGTTGAAGGTGAGGACTTCGAGTCGCTCAGCCCATTTGCGATCGCCCGTGTAGGCGTAGAGGAGCTCATAGGAGTACATCTGCTCGACCACCGCGCAAAGCTCAGTGCCCTGAATTGCGCTAAGGCCCGAAAGGCACTCGTCGCCCGTGAAGAGTCCGACGGGTGTGCCGTTGTACTTGTCAAGAAGAGTGCGGAGCTCTTCTGCAACGTCGGTGTATTCTTCACCGAGTAGCTCGCAGGATACAGCCTCGTACTTGAGCATCATCGCGAGGTTTACGATGTGAGTCTCCCACTGCCACCACGCGAGCGGATGCTTCCACATTTCAGTAAAACTTGCGTAGTCCGCGCCCTGCGTCTTGAGTATCTGTGCAAGGTCGATAAGCCATTCCTCCTTGCATCTGCCGTATATGAAATTGATCGCCACAAACGCCTCGAACCATCTGAATTTGCCCCAGCTGAAGAGCTTGAGGCTGCCGTCCTTCAGAAGTCCGTAGTAATTCTTGAGCACGTCGTATATGATCTTCGGTATGCGCTCGTCGCGCGAGCATTCGTAATATACAGTCAGCGTTTTTGTGATGAGTATGATCGCCCACGGATCGTAGCTCTCGCGCTTGTCGTCCTCGCACGGACAGATCCAACCGTCAGCCTTCTGCTGAGCGATTATCGCGTCGATATAACGCTTTGCGACCGCGATCTTTTCCTCGTCCTCAAGCAGATATGCGAGCGGAACGAAGCCGTCGAGCCAATAGGGAACTCTCTCCCAACCCTCAGCCGTGCCGCCGATCCAGGAGCTGTCGCGCACGTCGCGCCATACTTTGTGCAAATTACCGCCGAGACCTTCTGCCTGGATCTCAAGCTGACGGCGCAGCCAGCCCGACGGCTTTATTTCATTGGTAGTATAAAGTTGCCACTTTTCCATATGTACCTCCAAAAGTTTTTCTTTATTATATCATAAAAAAACAGTAATTGAAATTGATAGAATGAATAAAAATATTGACAATATCACACAGTAGTGCTATAATGTACGGGGGGTGATAATATGAGAGGAATAGATCTTAACGGCGAGATATCTTACAAGACCTCATCGCTGAGATTTTTTGAAAAGAACGAATGCCACGTTACGCGCACCTGCCCACACGACGTTCTTCTGCTCGTCTACGAGGGAGTTCTGCGCTTTAGTGAGGATGGCGAGGAATACGAGCTTCATCCTGGAGACTATTTTATTCAACGCTTTAGATCGGATCAAACGGGAGAGAAGCCGAGCGACTCACCGAAGTATCTCTATATTCACTTTTTTGGCGAGTGGTCGGACGAAGAGAAGGAGGGCGTGCTGGCGCGGTCGGGCAACTTCGACTATGCGGCGCTTCTGCCTCTGATATATAAGATCGACAGACTTGCCCACGGAAATTACACTTATACCGAGCGGATGGGCGTGTTTTTTGAGATACTCTCAAGACTCTACCGCTCTACTCCCGACGTGGATAGCGCGGCGGGAAGAATTCTGAAATATATTGATAAGAATTATCTTGAGATAGACTCGCTTGAGGATATCTGCGAGCATTTCCACTACAGCAAGAACCACGTCATAAACATTTTCAGACAGTCGCAGGGAATGACGCCCTTTGAGTATATCAATGATCTGAAGATCCGTCGCGCGATGTATCTGCTTGAGGTCACCTCGAAATCGATTGACGAGATAGCGCTCGAGAGCGGATTTAACCACTATTCGCATTTTTACCGCCTCTTTATGCGTAAAAACGGCGCCTCTCCGTTCGAATGGCGAAAAAAGGTGAGACTGAATACGAGAGTTACAGAATAGGGGCAGCTTCATTTAGATGCAGAAGACGTGTTCTCCGTTTCGTCGGCGTACAAAGGTACGTGGGAGACGGAGACCGCGGCTAAAAAACACACATAAAAATTGAAATCCGCAAGGATTTCTACCCGAAAAACCGCTTTCTCCATCATTTCCGACGGAAAAAGCGGTTTTTTATTCTTTAATTATTCGTGTGTTTTTGTTCTGCGCTAAATGAAGCTGCCCCTTCAATTACTTTTCAAGCGGCATGAAGTGCGGGCAGACAAGCTCGATGTTCTTCTTGATCGGGCACGCCCATCTTACTGCGTTCTTGATGATCTTCTGAACGTTTTCGTTCTGGAAGGACTTGTTGGTCTCGTGGCCGGGCTGGAAGTAGAATATTCTTCCGTGGCCGCGTGTGAAGGTGCAACCGCTTCTGAATACCTCGCCGCCGTTGAACCAACCGAGGAAGATTACCTCGTCGGGCTCGGGAATATCAAAGCCTTCGCCGTACATTTCCTCAGGCTCGAGGACGAAGGTCTCGTCAACGCCTGCAGTGATCGGGTGGTTGGGCTTTATCGTCCAGATGCGCTCCTTGGTGTCGTCTCTCCACTTGAGGTTACAGGTCGTACCCATAAGTCTGCGGAAGATCTTGGAGTGGTGTCCCGAATGGAGAACGATAAGTCCCATACCGGAAAGCACAGCCTTCTGCACTCTGTCAACTATTTCGTCCGGCACCTTATCGTGAGCCATATGTCCCCACCAGATAAGCACGTCGGTGTCCTCAAGGACTTCATTGGTAAGACCGCATTCCTCGTCGTCAAGCGTTGCGGTGCGCACCTCGACATCATCGCACTTGAGGAAATTTGCTATGTAACCGTGAATTCCTCCGGGGTAATTCTCAAGTACCGCAGGATGAGTTTTTTCGTGTAAGTTTTCGTTCCAAACTGTAACCTTCATTGTTTTCTCCTTCCAAATGTTAAAGTAAAAGGTTTATATAAAAATTATATCACCTGCTTGCGATTATGTCAATAGCAATATTTCTGTTTTTTGCAGTTTACTGTTGACAAGGCGGCTGATTTCAGATATAATTTTAGTGTATAAAACAGCAACGGAGATAAGAATGAACCGACTTTTAAACTTAGACGAGAACAGATCTGTGCATACGACAAGTGAAGTACAGGGAAGAAGGCATATCTGCAATTGCGCTCTGATATCCCCAGCCAATTCTATGAAAACTATAGCGTTTCGCGCGCCTTCATTAAGTACGATCTCGCTTGCAGAGCTGAGCGAAGCGCAAAAGAGCGAGATCGTCGAGCATCTCTGCTCATATACTGAGGATATACTTCTCTGCGCGAGAGACGGACGCGCGCTTGCAATAATTCCGTCACTCTATCCGTCAAGCTCGCTCTGCGTAGCGCTTGAATTTGATGAAGAGCGGTTTACTGTCGGCGAGCTGTTGAGACTTATCGAGTGCGAGGAATGCCCGAGGATATTCCGTGTGTCGAAGCACGTAACGGTGACTCCTGCTCGAATGACGCCAATACTTCAGCGCAAAGGCACAGAGTTTTTCTCGCTTGCACGAGAGATAGAGGGGATATTCTGCAGGCTCGGCACGCTTTCTGCCGATGTGGATGAAGCCACGGAAGAGCTTTGTATGCGTGCGCAAAAATTTGCATACTTTGTCGGATGTCCGATCGAGCGCATTAACGTGCTGGATAACGAGTCCTGCGTGCTGACCGATCTGCCGCTCTATTCTGCATTTTTGCTCAGCACCTTTATTTTAGCTCGCGCATACGCGCCGAGCCGCTCTGCACGATTAGATCTTCGTCCTATGTCGTCGGCAGCAGAAGTGTGCGTGATATTTGAGTCGGACGAGCCGCTTGAACTGAACGACGCTATTCTCGAGTGGGAACGACTTTCATCCGAGCGCAATATGCTGTTCGGCTGCGAGATGCGCGACGGAGAATACCGCATCACCTTCCATCCGCTCCGCAGAGATTGGTCTTACCTCGGACTCAAGCAGGATACGCAAACTATATAAAACAAAAAGATGAGGAATTTTAACAATTCCTCATCTTTTTGTTTGTAAATTGATTACTGATAAATGATAGGCTCGAACGTCTCGTCTGCGAACATAACTCTGACCATTCTGCCGTTGTTCCAGGTCTCAGTGCGGATGATAGCGTTCCACTGATCAGGTGTGCCTGCGAAGTGGATATCAGCAAGCTCGGTGCAGTTGGAGAATGCAACGTCACAGATAATCTTGGTCGCTACGTTGAGATTGAAGTCCTCAACAGAAGGAACTACGAGGTTCATAAGAACCATATTGGGATTAGCTGCAGAGCCGAGATAGTTGCCGTTCTCGCTCTCGTTGTAGGTAAGCTCGGTGCAACCGTCGAAGCAGGATGCAGAGATCTCGGTAACTGCATCACCGAGAGTTACGGTAGCAAGACGATCGCAGTTCTGGAATGCGTTGTCCGCAATTACCTTGGTAGCTGCGTTCACGGTGCAGGACTCAACGTTGAGGTCAACAGAGCGAACGAGAACGAGGTACTTGTTAGCATCGTTGCCGAGGTAAAGAGCGTTATCCTCTTCGGTGTACTCGATAACGTCGCATCCGTAGAAAGCGTTCTTGTTTATATCCTTGATCGTGTCAGCAAGCTTAACGGTCTTGAGAGACTTGCAACCGAAGAACGCGCCCTCGCCAACAGAAACTACCGAGCCGCTAAGGTCGATAGAAGAAAGAGAAGTACAATCCTTGAATGCGAACTTTCCGACAGCCTCTACGGACTTGGGAAGAACGATAGAAGTGAGAGCATCGCAGCCCTGGAATGCGGAGTCACCGATGTCGGTAAGGTTCTCACCGATAAACTCAACACTTGTAAGCGAGTCACAATCGTAGAAAGCGTAGTTGCCGACGTATGTATATGTGGCAGGAACTTTTACAGACTTGATGGAGTTCTCAGCCTTGAATGCAGAGTCTGCAATACCGACGACATCACGTCCGTCGAGCTTTTCGGGAAGAGTAATGTCAACGATCTTTACAGAGTTCGGCGTATACTTTACTATTTCGCACTTGCCTTCTTCGTTGAGCTGGTATTCGAAAGAACCGGTCTCTGTATGAGAAACGTTCTCGTTTCCACCGACAACAACGTCTTCGGCATCTGTTTGGTCTTCAGCCTGTTTTTCAGAGCAGGAAGCCATGCAAAGAACAAGCATAATTGCAAGAATGATCGGTAAAAGTTTTTTCATATTAGTAACCTCCTTCGGATAGGAACACATACTTTATTTTATATTATAACTCATATTCATTCAAATGTCAACAAGAAAGAAGATAAAAATAAAAATTAGTGAAAAATTAACAAATTTCACCCCCCATTTTTTGACCTACTCACGCTTGACACGGGCGCTTTGGTCGTGTATAATAGTATATAAAGGTAAAAGAAGCTAAAAAATCCGATTTTCACAAAACTTCAGAGGGAGAGAGCGACGTGACAATATTCGATACAGATATCAAAAAGCTATACGGCGTAGGCGCGGCTCGCGCGTCTCACTATGCGTCGCTCGGCATATACAGCGTCGGCGACCTACTCTGCCACTATCCGCGCGGATATGAGGACAGGGGAAACGTGAAGCTCCTTTGCGAAGCTGACGGCGAGACGAAGTACGCGCATCTGCTTACGGTAGCGACGGTCCCGAAGAGTGTGAGAGTAAAGGGAAGAATAACTCTGACAAAATTTCGCGTGTATGACGACAGCGCATCCTGCGAGATAACCTTTTTCAACCAGGATTACCTTAAGAACGTGTTCACTCTCGGCTCTACCTTCCGTTTCTACGGAAAGGTAGAGAAAAAAGCGGGTAGATATACTATGACTTCTCCTGCGTACGAGCCCTATATCGAGGGCAAGGAGCTCCTGCCGCTCGTGCCGGTCTATCCGCTGACCGAGGGCATCACGCAAAAGCAGATAGCAAAGGACGTCAGCGCGGCGATGACACTTGCGGCGACGATGGGAGAGGGAGATACTCTGCCCGATGATATAAGGCATAGAAACAGACTCTGCACGCTCTCCTACGCGATGCGCAATATCCATATGCCCGAGAGCTTCTCGGCACTCGCGGCGGCAAAGAAAAGGCTGATATTCGACGAGTTCTTCAGCTTCGCGCTCGGTATCTCGATGGCGGGAGCGAAGAGCAGGCTTGCGCCTGCGTTTGCCTGCGAGAGATCCGACCTGCGACCGCTTGAGAGCGTTCTGCCATACTCACTCACGGGCGCGCAGAAAAGAGTCGTGGGCGAGATAGAAAGCGATATGTCGCGAGACACTGCGATGAGTAGAATGGTGATCGGCGACGTCGGAAGCGGAAAGACCGTGTGCGCCGCGGCGGCGATGCTTTTTGCGGTGCAGAACGGCAGGCAGGCGGTGCTTATGGCACCGACTGAGATACTTGCAAGGCAGCATTACGAGTCGCTCTCAAAGATATTCGATAATCTCGGAATGAGATGCGCGCTCCTCGTCGGTGCGACGGGTGCGGCAGAGAAGAGAAAAATATACGCCGCTCTCTCGGATGAGGGAGATGGACGACTCGACATAGTTATAGGCACGCACGCGCTTCTCTCGGACGGTGTGGCATTTGCCGCGCCCGGAGTGGTCGTCGTCGACGAACAGCACCGCTTTGGTGTGGGTCAGAGGGCAACGCTTGCAGAAAAGAACCCGATGTGCCACGTGCTTGTTATGAGTGCGACGCCGATACCGCGTTCACTCGCGCTTGCGCTCTACGGAGATCTCGACATCTCCTCACTTGATGAGATACCCCCGGGACGTCAGCAGGTAGACACCTTCGTTGTCGACGAGGGATACCGCGAGAGGCTCAACGGCTTTATCGAAAAGCAGGTCGCTGACGGTGGACAGGTCTATGTGGTGTGCCCTGCGGTCGAGGAAAACCAGGTCGATGAAGAGGAAGAGGCGAATATCCTGCTTTGCGACGTCGGAATTGAGGGCGATCTGCTCTACGATTGTGAGACTCCCATAAAGCTCAAATCGGCGGTCAAGTTCTCGGAGGAGCTTGCCGCACGTTTCCCGAATTTGTCGGTAGATTTCCTGCACGGAAAGCTCAAGAGCCGCGAGAAAGAGGAGAAAATGGCGGCATTTGTCGACGGACGGACAGATATCCTCGTCTCAACGACGGTCATAGAGGTCGGAGTCAACGTGCCGAACGCCTCGCTTATGATAGTCGAGAATGCCGAACGCTTCGGACTCTCTCAGCTCCATCAGCTTCGCGGAAGAGTCGGTCGCGGCAGCAGAAAATCCTACTGCGTGTTGGTCTCGGATGTTGCCTCCAAGGAGGGTAAGGCAAAGGAGAGACTGATGACTATGAAATCCTCGCACGACGGCTACGAGATTGCGGAGAAAGACCTCGCGATGCGAGGACCCGGAGATTTTCTGCGCTCGAGCGGAGAGGGAAGAGTCAGACAGAGCGGTGGTGTGCGTTTCAGACTCGCCGAGCTTTGCGACGATACGGGCCTGATGAGAGTTGCATTCGACGAGGCGAGGGCGATAATTGCCGACGATCCCGAGCTTGAGAGTCATCCCGAGCTCCGCGCGAGAGTCGACTCGCAGTTCACTCTGGAGCAAAATTCTGTCAATTAAAAGTCTATCTGAAACGAATAAATAGGGCTGCTGAAAAGTTGCACTTTTTGGCAGTCCTATATTTGTATATATTGCACAAATGTCTAAAATAGACAAAGAATTTTGGTAATTATCTATTGAAGAAATGAATAAAAAGTGATATAATATACCCGTATGTATTTTTTGTCCTTGCAAGCTTGAGGACCGACAAAAGAATTCACAGCTACGGAGGGATGTATTTTGTCAAAAGAGATAATTTTAAAAATAAAAGAAGCCGAGGCAGAGGCGCAAAAGATAAGAAATGACGCGTCAGCTGAGGCGGTAGAAAGGGTAAGACGCGCCGAGGCCGAGGGCAGAAAGCTTTGCGAGAAGGCAGAGGCTGACGCCGCTAAGGTAAACCGCGAGAAGCTCGCTATTACCGCTGAGCGCGCCGACGATCTTGTGGGTCGCGCCAAGGAGGATGCGCAAAAGGAAGCTGAAGAGCTTCGCGAGTCCGCCGAATTCAATCTGCGTGAGGCAGTAAGACTTATCGTTGCAGGAGTATACGAACAATGTCAATAAGCAAGATGAAAAAGCTTGCGGTGTTTGCCCACAAGGATGAGCTTGACGCTATCGTCAAACGCCTGATGCGGCTGAGATGCGTGGATATCTCAACGCATACAGATCGCGACGAGGAAGAAGAGCTTGAGCTTGAGCGGATAAGCTGTGATGCGCGACGGCTTGAGCTTGAGAGCACTGTCGCGGACATAGATGCCGTGATAGCTGCGCTCGATCCTCACGTAAAGCGCGCAAAGGGAATGCTTGCCGGTAAGAAAAAGCTCAATACCGACGAGTTCGTCCAAAAGGGAAATGCCGACAAGGCAAGAAAAGTAGTTTCGCGCACGCTCCAGATACTCGGCAGGCGCGAGGCGATAAAGACCGAGAGCGCAGAGACGACGGCTGAGCTCGTCAGCGCGCGGCCGTACACGGCGTTCGATCTCCCTCTCGGCTTTGACGGGACCGAGACCACCGAGTGCTTCCTCGGCGTGCTCCCCGCCGCGACCGATCTTGAGGCGAGCGGCAAGGAGCTCTTCCGCACGGGAGCGATAGCAAACCTGCTCGGTAACGATAAAAATGGAATATACGCGGCATATTTTTGTCACAGAAAGGACAGCTCGGCTGTAAGTGCCCTGCTCTCGTCCTACGGATTTCTGCGCGCAAGCTTTCAGGGTGTGGAGCTGACGGCAAAGGAGCTTGTCAGAAGCTCACAACGAAAGCTCAAGGCACTCGCAGAGGAGGATGCAAAGCTTTTTGAGGAGCTCAAGTCGCTTGCAAATTACGTCGATGCGGTCGAGGTGCTCTACGACATTGAGGCGACCGAGCTCGCGGCGATCAACCAGAAGTCAAAGCTCGTCGCGACAGAGAGTGTTGCGATCATAAGCGCGTGGATCCCCGCGGGCAGAGAAGCGGTCGTGACGGCGGCGCTCGATAAGCTTGAATGTGCTTACGACGTAAGCGAGCCCGACGGCGAGGATGTACCGCCGATACTGCTCAAAAACAACGGATTTGCAACTAACTTCGAGTGGGTACTCGGAATGTATTCCTATCCGCAGTACGGCAGATTTGATCCGACCTTTATAATGAGTATCTTCTATTTCGTGATCTTCGGTATAATGTTTGCCGACGTGGGCTACGGACTTATAGTGGCTCTCGGGTGCCTTGCGGCTGTCAAGCTGCTCAAGCTCTCGGACGGACTCAAGCGAAGCCTTACGATGTTCGGATACTGCGGTATCTCCTGCATTGTTTTCGGCGTGCTTTTCGGCTCGTATTTCGGAGATATGCCGATCGCGATAATGAAGACGATGATGGGAATTCCCGAGTCGGAGCTCCCAAATCTCTCGATTCTTCCCTCGGATAGCCCGACGCTCGCGCTCCTGCTCGATCCGCTTCAGGATCCGATGGGCTTTCTGATCTTCTCGCTCGCTGTCGGTGCGATACATCTGATCGCGGGTATGGCGGTCAAGTTCGTCATTCTCTGTAAGGACGGACACGTGTGGGATGCGATATTCGACATCGGCGCGTATTGGGTGCTGTTTGCAGGCTTTGGATTGCTTGCGATAGTCCCCGAGGTCGGCAAATGGGTGGCGATCGCGGGAGCGGTGTTCATCGTGCTGACTCACGGCAGAGATGCCAAGAATATATTTATGAAGCTTGCCAAGGGCTTACTTGGACTTTACGATCTGATAAATTACGGCTCCGACCTTCTCTCGTACTCGAGAATACTTGCGCTCGGCCTCTCGGCAGGAATTATCGCGCAGGTGGTAAATCTTCTGGGCACGATGGGAGGACCTACGGTAGGCGGATTTATAATGATGGCGTTCGTTTTCGTCATCGGACACGTGCTCAATCTCGCGATCAATATGCTTGGAACCTTCGTGCATGCCTCGAGATTGCAGTACATCGAATTTTTCGGTAAATTCTACGAGGACGGCGGTACTCCGTTCGAGCCCGCGCTCTCCTCGGAAAAATATACCGAGCATCAGGAATAAAATTATAATTTACTAAATTTACATTATTTAAAGGAGAAAATCAAAATGACATTCAGTGATCTGCTTTCAACAATTTCTTGGGGTAATGCACTTGCAGTTCTCGGCGCTGCAATCGCGGTAATTTTTGCGGGTATCGGAAGCGCAAAGGGCGTAGGTATGGTTGGTGAGTCGGCTGCCGGCCTTCTCTCCGAGGACCCTTCCAAGTTCGGTAAGGCGCTCGTTCTTCAGGCTCTCCCCGGCACTCAGGGTATCTACGGCTTTATCATCGCGTTCCTCGTAGTTATGAAGCTCGGTATCCTCGGCGGTACTCCCGTTGAGCTCACGGTCGCTCAGGGTACGTACTATCTCTTTGGCTGTCTTCCTATGGCTGTAGTCGGATACTTTTCTGCTATCAAGCAGGCAAGAGTTGCGGTTACGGGTATTTCTCTTATCGCTAAGCGTCCTAAGGAAGTAGGTAAGGCTATTACATCCTCGGCTCTCGTTGAGATGTACGCAATTTTGGCACTTCTCGTGTCCGTTCTTATCGTATTCTTCGGTAAATAATAGTACGGTCATCTTGAGGAGTACTTGAAATGACGGGACTTAGTAAGATCACGGATAAGATACTTGACGAGGCTCGTCGCGATGCGGCACAGAGACTTGCCGACGCCGATGCCGAGAGCAAGAGAATATCCGAGCAGTATGCCGAAAAGGCAAAAAACATAACCGCCGCGGCTAATGCGGCGGCTAAGAGCGAGGCGTCCGAGATAGCTCTGCGCGCACGCTCAAGTGAAAAAACTCTGCACAAGAACGCTATGCTCGACGTTCAGAGCGAGATGATCGACCGCGCTTTCGAGGTCGCAAAGAAGGAGATCCGCGAGCTTGAGGGTGAGGCAAGACTCGAGCTGCTCACGGGACTTCTGTGCGCGGCACTCTGGAGCGAGTACGAGGCAGAGAAGCAGAGAGACGAGCTTTACGGCGCGGAAGAGGAGAACGATGGACCGAGATATTACGAGGTCCTGCTCGAGAAGCGCGACCGCGAGAAGCTCGGAGACGCGCTTATGAGCAACTTCAAGCGCAAGATCGTCGGTAAGGATATGGGCGACCTGCCTACGCGCGTCAGGCTTTCGGACGACGTGGCGAATATCGACGGCGGACTTATACTCAGAGTCGGCAGCGTCGAGATAAACAGCTCAATCGAAACTATATTTTCTTATCTTCGCCCAAGACTCGAGGCGGAGGTCGCAAGGATCTTATTTCCCTAAAGAAAGGTAAGAAGGAAAATGGCTAAAGGCTACAATCCAACAGAATATATGTACAGCTCTGCCAGGATCCGCGCCTTAGAGATCAAGATCGCGACCAAGGATCGCCTGCGCCACCTTGCAGATGCAGAGAGCGCGGATGCGGTAGAGGCGGCACTTTCCGAGCTCGGCTTTGAGATCGTGAAGCGCGACGGAGCAGTCGTGCGCGAGGAGACTCTTGAGTCTTTGCTCGTCGCAGGCTATGGCGAGATCGCGTCTATGGAGACCGACGGAGCGGTCGATTTTCTCAAATATCAGTACGACGCAAACAATATCAAGGCTATAATCAAGTGTGCAAGCAGAGGAATATCGCCCGACGCTATGCTCAGCGTTCTCGGAACGGTGACGACCGACGCGGCAAAGCAGGCGTTCGTCGATAAGGACTATTCAGCCTTCCCGAAGAATATGCGCGCGGCTATTGCCGACGCCGAGGAGGCATTTAGCGAGACACAAAACCCGCAGAAGATAGACTTTATTATTGATAGGGCCTGCTTTGCGGATATGCTTGATGCCGCTGACAGATCGGGCATCGAGCTTGCAAAAAGACTTGTACGCACAAAGATCGATCTGTGCAATATTATGATGACTCTCCGTATTATGAGAATGAAGATCGGCAAGACCGCGGCGGGAATTCTTGGAGAGGTGTATATCGGCGGCGGAAGTTTTGAGCTTGAGACACTTCTCGAGTCCTTGGAGGCAGGCGAGGAGAGCTTTGCATACGACGTTGTGCGCAAAAAGTACGACTCGCTTGCAACGGCTATCACCGACGGCGAATCGCTTGGAGACCTTGAGCGCAGGGTCGACGATATCTGGTTCTCTGTTGCAAGAGAGGCGAAGTATATCAGCTTTGGTGCGGAGATCGCAATAGGCTATATCGTCGCACTCGAGTACGAGGTCAAGAATATCAGAATAATACTTGCGGGCAAGGATGCCGGACTCTCACCCGAGGTAATAAGGGAAAGAATGAGGGACTGCTATGTATAAGATAGGAATTATTGGCGACCGCGACAGCGTTCTCGGATTTATGGCACTCGGCTTTGCGGTGCACGAGATACAGAACGGCGAGGACGCGGGGAAGAAGATATCCGAGCTTGTCAAGAGCGGCGAGTATGCAGTGATATTTATAACCGAGGATCTGGCTCTCGTCACCGAAGAGGAGAGAGCAAAATACAAGGATATGCCCCTGCCTGCAATAACGGTCATTCCCTCAAGCAAGGGAAGCCGCGGTTACGGTATGGCAAACATAAAGAGTGCGGTCGAGCGCGCAGTCGGCGCGGACATTCTCTTTAAGGATAGCGAATAAGAATAACGCTTGGAGGCTTAAACAATGATAGAAGGAAAAATACTTAAGGTCTCGGGACCTCTCGTTATCGCGGAGGGAATGCGCGAGGCTAATATGTTCGACGTCGTGCGCGTCGGCGACAAGCGACTTATCGGTGAGATAATCGAGATGCACGGAGACCGCGCATCTATACAGGTATATGAGGAGACCGCGGGCATCGGACGCGGAGATAAGGTCGTCTCTACGGGCGCACCTCTCTCTGTCGAGCTCGGCCCCGGACTTCTTACAAATATTTACGACGGAATTCAGCGTCCGCTCGAGGCTATGAGAGAGCGTTGCGGCTCTAACATAACCAAGGGCATCGACGAGCCCGCGCTCGACAGACAGAAGTTCTGGCATTTTGAGGCGGCTCGCGTATTCGGCGACGTAGTCAAGGCGGGTGACGTGCTCGGTACCGTTCAGGAGACCGAGGTCATCACGCATAAAATAATGGTTCCTCCCGGATTTGACGGAACTGTAATAGAGCTCCGCTCGGGAGATTTCAAGATCACCGACAAGATCGGTAAGATAAAGCTCAACGACGGCAGAATGGAGGACATTTCTCTTATGCAGAAATGGCCCGTCCGTGTTTCGCGCCCCTACGCGCAGAAGCTTCCTCCCGTCGAGCCTATGATCTCGGGACAGAGAGTCATCGACGCGCTCTTCCCGATAGCAAAGGGCGGTACGGCGTGCGTTCCCGGACCTTTCGGCTCGGGTAAGACGGTCGTTCAGCATCAGCTTGCAAAATGGAGCGACGTTGATCTCGTCGTTTATATCGGTTGCGGCGAGCGCGGAAACGAGATGACCGACGTTCTCCGCGAGTTCCCCGAGCTTACCGACCCGCGCACTGGCAAGTCGCTTATGATGCGTACCGTGCTTATCGCGAACACCTCTGATATGCCGGTTGCGGCGCGTGAGGCGTCTATTTACACGGGTATCACGATCGCGGAATACTACAGAGATATGGGCTACTCGGTAGCCGTTATCGCCGACTCGACGTCGCGTTGGGCAGAGGCTCTGCGTGAGATGTCGGGACGACTTGAAGAGATGCCCGGTGAGGAGGGATACCCCGCATACCTTACCAGCCGTCTTGCTCAGTTCTACGAGAGAGCGGGTAAGGTCGTCTGCCTTGGCAGCGACGGCCGTGAGGGCGCACTTTCGGCTATTGGAGCGGTATCTCCGCAGGGTGGTGATATTTCCGAGCCGGTTACTCAGGCAACTCTGCGTATAGTAAAGGTCTTCTGGGGACTTGATGCTTCTCTTGCGTACAAGAGACACTTCCCGGCGATCAACTGGCTCAATTCCTACTCGCTCTACCGCGACAGACTGAGTCCTTGGTTCTCCGAGAACGTATCTAAGTCCTGGATGGATAACACCGCAAGACTTCTCAAGCTCTTGCAGGAAGAGAGCGATCTTCAGGAGATCGTTAAACTCGTCGGTATGGACGCGCTCTCGGCAGAGGACAGAATGAAGCTCGAGCTCTCGCAGTCGATCCGTGAGGACTTCTTGCAGCAGAATGCATTCGAGGACACCGACAGCTTTACCGAGCTTGATAAGCAGGCGGCTCTGATCGAGCTTATCTTCTCGTTCGGCGATAAGGCTAATAAGGCGATAGAGGCGGGTGCTGACGTTGAAAAGGTCGCAACTCTTCCCGTAAGAGAGCGCATCGGACGTGCGAAGGCGGTAGCTTACGCAGATTACAAGAAGGTCTACGCAGAGATAGACGAGCAGATCACAAGAGAGCTTGACGCGCTCAAGCTTGAGGCGTAAGCCGCAAAATTCTGACGGAAGGACGCATCAAAATGATTAGAGAATACAGAACGATAGAAGAGGTCGCAGGTCCTCTGATGCTTGTAAAGCAGGTCGAGGGCGTCAAGTACGATGAGCTCGGCGAGATCGAGCTTCCCGACGGAAGCGTTCGCCGCTGCAGAGTTCTTGAGGTCAACGGCAGAAACGTGCTGGTTCAGCTCTTTGAATCGAGCGCGGGACTCAACCTCGCACACAGTAAGGTAAGATTTACGGGACACGGCGTTGAGCTGCCCGTTTCTCCCAATATGCTCGGACGAGTATTCAACGGTATGGGTGAGGCGATCGACGGCGGCGCAAGGCTGATCCCCGAGAAATCTCTTGATATCAACGGCACGCCTATCAACCCCGCGGCGCGCTACTATCCCTCCGAGTTTATCGAGACCGGAGTTTCGACCATCGACGGACTTAACACGCTCGTCAGAGGTCAGAAGCTTCCCATCTTCTCGGGCTCGGGTCTGCCGCACGCAAATCTCGCGGCGCAGATCGCAAGACAGGCGAAGGTAAGAAATTCCGACTCCAAGTTCGCAGTCGTTTTCGCGGCTATCGGTATCACCTTTGAAGAGGCGGATTTCTTTATCTCGGACTTCAAAAAGACAGGCGCGATCGACAGAACAGTGCTGTTTATAAACCTCGCATCCGACCCCGCGATCGAGAGAATTTCGACTCCCCGTATGGCGCTGACCGCGGCAGAGTATCTTGCGTTCGAGTGCGATATGCACGTGCTTGTAATACTGACCGATATCACCAACTACGCCGAGGCTCTGCGTGAGGTCTCCGCGGCGCGTAAGGAGGTTCCCGGCAGACGCGGATATCCCGGATATCTTTACACCGACCTTGCAACTATGTACGAAAGAGCGGGCAGAAAGATGGGCTCGGACGGATCTATCACGATGATCCCGATACTCACGATGCCCGAGGACGATAAGACTCATCCGATCCCCGACCTTACGGGATACATCACCGAGGGACAGATCATTCTTTCGCGTGAGATGTACAGAAAGGGCTATATGCCCCCCGTCGACGTACTCCCCTCGCTCTCGAGACTTAAAGATAAAGGTATCGGAGTAGGAAAGACGAGAGAGGATCACGCGGGAACGATGAACCAGCTTTTCTCGAGCTACGCGAGAGGAAAGGATGCAAAGGAGCTTATGGTCGTTCTTGGTGAGGCGGCACTGACGCCCATTGACAGACTTTACGCTAAGTTTGCAGACGAATTTGAGGCAAGATATATAAATCAGGGCTTTTACGAGAGCAGAAGCATCGAAGAGACGCTTGATCTCGGCTGGGAGTTGCTTGCAATACTCCCCAAGAGCGAGATGAAGAGGATCAAGCCCGAAATGCTTGATAAGTATTGGAAGGGCAACTGATTTTATCTTTTGAAAGGTTGATTTTTTTATGGCTGAGATCAGAGTAAATCCAACTCGTATGGAGATGAAAAAGCTCCAGAGCAGATATACTACTGCGCGGCGCGGTCACAAGCTTCTCAAGGACAAGAGAGACGAGCTTATGAAGCAGTTTCTCGAGGTCGTCCGCGAGGATAAGGCACTTCGCGAGAGGGTGGAGAAGGCACTTGAGCTGTATTATAAGGGTTTTAGCGTCGCGAGCGCGTCGGCTAACCCCAAGATGCTTGAGGAGTCGCTTATCTGCCCGAAGAAAGAGGGGAAACTCGAGGTCACGTACAAGAATATGATGAGTGTGACCGTGCCTGAGTTCTCTTACTCGGAGGCAGAAAGCGAGGAAGCGGCGGCGCAGAGCTTCAACTACGGTCTTGCGTTCACGTCGGGCGACCTCGACGTATCGCTTCGCGAGCTCGGAGGCATACTTGAGGATCTTGTCCGTATGGCAGAGCTTGAAAAGCAGGCTCAGCTCTTGGCGGAGGAGATAGAAAAGACGCGAAGAAGAGTAAACGCGCTTGAGTATATTATGATGCCGCAGTATCTTGCCGCTATCAAGACCATCAAGATGAAGCTTGACGAGAATGAGAGAGGAAACACCACCCGTCTTATGAAGGTCAAGGATATGATGCTTGAGGAGCAGAGAAGAGCGGGCAAGGAAGTGCAGGAAGAGGAAGAAGAATAGAGCAAAACGGAAGCGTTTTGGCACTGTAAAAGGCACAAAAGCCGATGCGGAGCATTCCGTGTCGGCTTTCAATTTTAATTTGAAAATTGAAAGGAAATAGCAAAATGACCTTTATAGCTGAGAAGATACGCGAGACTGCAAAGGTTTTGCAGAGCCGCATAATTATAGACTCCGTGGCTGTTGACGGTATTAAGATCATCCCTTGCGGATACAAGCAGAACAATACGCTCCCCGACGAGAGCGCGGGATGGGTGGATTATCACGGTGAGGAGCTTGTAGCACCCAAGGACAGTCATTGGTGGGTGAAATTCTCGGTCGACGTTCCTGCGGCGGCAGAGAAGAGAGGCTACCGACTCTACGCGAGAACGGGCAAGAGCGGCTGGGATGCCCTCAACCCTCAGGGAACGCTTTTCCTTGACGGAGTCGAGAGCGCGGTTCAGGCGTTCGACGTAAACCATCTGTACGCGAATATGACCGAGGGACACCACGATGTCGCGGTATATCTCTATAACGGAATGAACGCGGACAGCAGATTTGCAATAAGATTCACGCTTGAGCAGGTCGACCTTGACACAGAGGGACTCTGGTACGATATCACCGTGCCTTACGAGGCATCCAAGTGCTTGCCTAAAGACTCGATGGACTACAATCAGATAATGAACGTGCTCAACCGCGCGACTATGCTGCTCGATCTGCGCCGTCGCGACTCGGCTGAGTATTACGGGAGCGTTGCCGCGACTCGCAAATTTATGATGGACGAGTTCTATAACAAGATCTGCGGCAACAATAAGGGCGTTGTAGCTATGCTTGGACACACGCACATCGACGTTGCGTGGCTCTGGACGCTCGCACAGACCAAGGAGAAGGCACAACGCTCCTTCTCGACCGCAATTCGCCTTATGGAGCAGTACCCCGACTATATCTTTATGTCAAGCCAGCCTCAGCTTTATCAGTACGTAAAGGAAAACGACCCCGTACTCTACGAGAAGATCAAGGCGCGCATCGCCGAAGGTCGCTGGGAGGCAGAGGGTGCTATGTGGCTTGAGGCTGACACGAATATCGTCAGCGGAGAGAGCCTTGTGCGACAGATACTTCTCGGCAAACGCTTTATGCGCGAGGAGTTCGGCAAGGAGAACGTAATTCTCTGGTTGCCCGACGTATTCGGCTATTCCGCGGCACTTCCGCAGATACTCAAGAAGAGCGGTGTCGATCAGTTCTTTACCGCAAAGCTCTTCTGGAGTGAAACCAACAAGCCTGTCAACGACAACTTCATATGGAAGGGAATTGACGGAAGCGACGTC
Organism: Clostridia bacterium; assembly: GCA_017453285.1. Classification (GTDB taxonomy): domain Bacteria; phylum Bacillota; class Clostridia; order Oscillospirales; family CAG-272; genus HGM12713. Next base: position 36,129 of record JAFTKL010000073.1, read on the forward strand.
TTCGTAATGCTCTCTCCCGGCTACGTAAATAACGCCTCTCCGCAGACGGTATACAACCGTTGGAAAGGACACATAAACAAGGACTACTCGGACAGACAGATCCTCGAGGTCGGCTTTGGCGACGGCGGCGGAGGAACTACCCCTGAGATGATCGAGAACTATGAGCGACTCAAATACGGACTCCCCGGCTTCCCCAAGGTCGAGATGAGAAAAGGTATGGACACTGTCGCAAAGGTGAAGGAGCAGTTCTTCAAGAATGCAGAGGAGCTTCGCTTCACGCCCGAGTGGAGAGGCGAGCTCTACCTTGAGATGCACAGAGGAACCTACACCTCTATCGCAAAGAACAAGAAAAACAATCGCAGAAGCGAGCTGCTTTATCAGTCGCTCGAAACTGCTTCGATCGCCGATCTTATCTTCAATAAGGATTCGGTATATCCCTACGAGCTTATCGACAAGGGCTGGCACTCAATACTTAAGCTTCAGTTCCACGATATAATCCCCGGTTCGTCGATCAAAGAGGTCTACGACGACTCGGATATCGAGTACGCAGAGATCATTGGCGCGGCTAAATCTGCCTTCGACGAAAAGATCGCGGCTATCGCGAAGAATATCGGCACCGACGGCGGATATTTCGTATATAACGCAAGCCCGTTTGACGTGAAGGGCGCGGTGATCGAGACGAAGAATGGAAGAATTACTGTCGACGAGACTATCCCCGCACACGGTTGGAGAGTGGTCAAGCCCGCTAAGGTCAAGGCGAGCGTGAGAGCCGACGAGCACTCTCTTGAAAACGACTTTATACGAGTCGAGTTCAACGATAAGTACCACATCGTCAGCGTTTATGATAAGAAGAACGACCGTCAGATCATCGAGGATGGCAAGGAAGCCAACGTATTCGAGGTCTACGAGGACTACCCGAGAGAGTACGACGCGTGGGAGATCACCGAGTACTACAAGCAGAAGATGTGGATCGCGGACGACGTTAGCTCGGTTGAGACTATCAACGAGGAAAATTACGCTGCGCTCAAGATAACGAGAAAATATTGCGACTCCACATTTGAGCAGATCATCTCGCTTGACGAAAAGTCGCAGAGAGTCGACTTTAAGACGAAGGTGGATTGGCACGAGGATCACGTTCTGCTCAAGACCGCGTTCCCCGTAGATATAATGAGCGCAGAGGTCAACTGCGATATTCAGTTCGGACATCTTGCGCGCCCCACGCACAGAAATACACCTTGGGACGAGGCAAAGTTCGAGGTCTGCGCGCATAAGTGGATCGACCTCTCGGAGAACGGCTACGGCGTCAGCCTGCTCAACGATTGCAAGTACGGTCACAGCGTTGACGGCAACGTGATGCGTCTCTCGCTGCTCAAGGCGGCTACATATCCGAACCCCGTTGCCGACAGAGGAGAGCACGAGTTCACCTATTCGCTCTATCTCCACAAGGGCAGACTCGCCGACGGCGAGACTATCGCTGAAGGCTACAGACTCAATCAGCCGCTCACTGTTCTGCCTCTCGCGTCACAGAGCGGAGCACTTCCCGAGAGCTTCTCGCTTCTCTCTACGTCCGATCCCGCGTTCGTCATCGAGACGATCAAGCTCGCTGAGAACGGAGAGGGAATTATAATTCGCGGCTACGAGTCGCTTGGCGGCAAGTGCAGGACCGAGTTGAGCCTCGGATTTGAAGCAAAGAGCGCAGAGCTCTGCGATCTTCAGGAAAACAAGATCTCGGATCTCGCACTCGAGAACGGCAAGATCAAGCTTTCTGCATCCAACTTTGAGATCGTAACGCTTAAGATCAAGATTTAAACAAAAATATCCCGATGAGTGATCATCGGGATATTTTTTATCAAAGGAGATAACCTACATGTTAACACCTTTTCTCCATACGACTTTACCAAAAAGATAATCCTTATAGGAGTCATCTCTATTTGCTAAGACGTTGAAAATGGGATTTTCTATCATTCCGCCGCCATCCGCTTCATCTATCTGGATATAAGCTGAGGTTGCCGAAGTACCCCACATCTCGCCTCTGCATTTGCTGATCACAGCATTCATCTTTCCGATGCATTTGAATGCAACCTGCATACTGACTTTTCCGTCATACCACAGGGCAAAGCAATTACTGTAGTTATTGATCGCTTTTTCGTGAAACTTGAAGCCGACAGCATAATTGTCACTGTAGCATATATCATACCACGTTCCACCGCCCTGGTCGTCAAATGCTATACTGTCTTCGTAAGCGTAATCATTACTGTATATCATCAGCGAATGTATATTGCGCAGGAAATTTCCGGATCCGGTGATAAGCATACCGCGCTCCACCGAAGCGATGCGCATATTGGTAAGGGTATTGTCAAATCCCACCAATAACACACCAACAGAGCCCTTTTTGTTGTTACCCACAATATTGACCGAGTCTATATCAGCATCTGACGAATTCCCATTTGCACCCTTTTTTATATGAAGTCCGATTTGGGTGAATTTGATTGAGACGTTTCTTATTGAGGTTTCCCGTCCGCTTTCTATGGAAATTCCGTTTGCAACATTATTTCCGTTGATCACACCGCCGACAAATGAGTAATTACTGCCTGTTTCGTGTATGGTATTGTAATGCTCCGATGCACCAAGTCTGACCATAGCCTCATCATCCGACCAATCGTTAGATGCTTTGAGTATAGCAAAATCCGAGAGGCGAAGCGAAACCGCTCTTTGTGGATTTGCTGATGTGCATATGGGCTTGCCGAGAATATATTCACCGTCGGGAAAGAAGATGGTTTTTCGTGGATTGGAGTCAATAACCTTCTGAATCTCATCGGATACGTCCTCACCCGTGTTTGCGCGCACGTAATCGGTGACCACCACGTATCCGAGATCAGCCGCGTTGATACCTCCGCTTGCGATCTCGTGCTGAAGCTCTTCCAAAAGCTGATTGCGTATCTTAGAGGTCAGATTTTTTTGTATTTGGTCGAGATCTTCTTTTTTTAATACGTTAGGATCAGTTTTTTCTGCCAAAACATCCTCACAAAGATATTCTCCCGCGTTTATGTCGACGAGAACAGTTCTTCCCACTGCCTCTTCAATAGTTGTCAGATAATTTTCGGGTATATCAGCGATGTCAGCCTCCACCGTAGTGATATTTTTCTTTGATATAGTGTCGCCGCGTTTAAGCTCAGCGGTCGCGGCAATTACCGTGAGAGTTTTGCTCTGATTATCGTTGCCTGCTTCATTTCCTTGCTTTGAACAAGAAATAAAACTTCCGAAGAGAATGGGCGTGAGCAATAATGTACTTATGACTCTTTTGAAATTTCTCATATTTTTCTCCCTCATTTATGTTTTTCTATTGACAATACTCGCAAGAAATGATAATATAATTATAAATTGCTAAAAAGTATTTGTCAAGTGCAAAAAATTGTCTTATGATGTAACAAAATTGCTGCAGGAGCTATAAATGCCTATATATGAACACCACAAATATAAGCAAGCAGAATTGCCGTTTATATTAAATTATACTGAAATTTCAAAGAAACGCCCAGAATATGAATGGAGCAATATGCACGAAAACGTAGAGATCATTTTCGTAACTGCCGGGGAAGCAGTTGTTCGCGTTGACGGCAGAGAAATCGTTGCGCGCGAGGGGGAGTCAGTTATATTGGGAATGAACGTTTTGCACGCAGTAGGCACATACAGCAGCGCAGGCTTTTATTATCTTATAGTTGACCGTGCATTTTGTCGTGAAAATTATTTCGATACAAATCTGTTGAATTTTGAGCTGCTTGTTCGCGATAAAAGGCTTCACGATATGGTAAAAGAACTCGCAAAAGCTTTCTCTCATTTAAATGATAGGAAATTTGTAAAGCAGGATATCCGCGCCAAAGTACTTTCGCTTATGGCGTATGTGTGTGGAAATTATGCATATGAGATTGAAGAAGGTAAAAGCGATAGATCGCTTAATTTTATAAAAGATTCGATTTCTTATATTTGTTGTAATTTTAATCGCCCTTTGACGCTTGAAGAAGTATCGCGGAACGCGGGGGTGAGTAAGTATTATTTTGTTCGCGTTTTTCACGAGGTTACAGGAGAATCTTTTGTTAAATATTTAAACAAGGTCAGATGTGACTACGCCAAGCAACTTCTGTTAAATAGTGACAAGCCTATAAGTCGGATATGTGACGAATGTGGATTTTTTGCACCATCGTACTTTAGTCGCACGTTTAAAAAATACGTGGGAGTTTTACCGAGTGAATATCGTGCTAATTGTAATTCTGTGAAATGATATGAAAACAAAAAGGAGCATCCTTGCGGATACTCCTTTTTGTATTGGCTATAAGTAGGGGTTAAATTACTTAACCTCAACCTCTGCGCCAGCCTCTTCGAGAGTCTTCTTGAGAGACTCAGCTTCGTCCTTGGAAACGCCTTCCTTAACGGTCTTGGGAGCGCCCTCAACCATTTCCTTAGCTTCCTTAAGGCCGAGACCGGTGATCTCACGAACTGCCTTGATAACGTCGAGCTTCTTAGCGCCGAAGCTCTTGAGAACTACGTCAAACTCGGTCTTCTCTTCTGCTGCGGGAGCTGCTGCTGCGACTGCTGCTGCAACTACGCCTACGGGAGCTGCTGCGGATACGCCAAATTCCTCTTCAACTGCCTTTACAAGGTCAGCAAGTTCGATAAGTGTAAGAG
>JAFTKL010000074.1 GCA_017453285.1 Clostridia bacterium
AAAAAACGATTAAGTATCGTTTTTTCGAAGCGAAGGAGCCAAAGCAAGGAGCCCAAGAAGCGAGTGTATCGAGCGACACAGGGCGACTATGCGACGCGAGTGGGGGCGAAGCCCTTCAAATCTCTCCTTCGACGCCAAACAAAAACCGCAATTCTGATACAAAGGGATTGCGGTTTTTGCTTATTTGTGATATAATGATTTCAGAAAGGTGGGATTGTTATGTTTCTGTTTTCAAAACGCAATCGTATTATCAAAAAAGCTGTTGCAAAAACAATAGCTGCATTTGCCGATAGAACCCCCAAAATATATCAACACTTTTTCTACGGTGCATTTGATCTTGCTCCCGAAAATCTCGTTATCTGGTATTTATTTGAAACCGATGACGATTTAGATAAAGCACAAGAAATCGGTTTGTGCACAGAACTTGACGCAACTACAACCCGAAATTTGATTTTTTACGGATACCCCGAAGAAGCAGTTGAAAAAATCGATACGAGTTCGAAATCGTATAAGTTAGCATATCACAGCGAAGCAACGGAAGACGAGATTCATTATTATTTAAGAACTGCTTTAACAAATCGCAAAGCACACGTTTCATTTACTACCAAAGAAGATATAGAACGTCAAACCAATGGCGATTATCACCTTTATTTTCAGTAAGCTTTGTATCAAAATTATAGTTATTAGCCAAAAATAAGGATACCCAAACAGGTATCCTTATTTTTTTGTCTGCGAAGGATTTGAACTCTTTTAGCGCCGGTTCACCGGCAAGGGCGAGCAAGAAAAAACGATTAAGTATCGTTTTTTCGAAGCGAAGGAGCCAAAGCAAGGAGCCCAAGAAGCGAGTGTATCGAGCGACACAGGGCGACTATGCGACGCGAGTGGGGGCGAAGCCCTTCAAATCTCTCCTTCCTTGGTTCCACATAGACAGACCACTCGGTCTGTCTTTTTTTAGCGGAATGATTTATAACGGATTAACTAAAAACTATAAGAAAAACTATTGACAACTAATAGTTTATATGATATAATTGTGCTACGTAATGGGAGGATAAATACAATGGAATATGAAAAAATAATTCTTGATTTGTTGATGCGAGTTAAAACTTTGGAAGAAAAGGTAGAACAACTTTCAAACGAAAAGAATGAATGTTCAAAAAAGCAACCGGGAATTGCTGAAATCAAGGAGTACATTAGCGGAATAAAGCACAAAGCGGCAGAAGATGGACTTTCCAATATCGTCTTAAAAGCCAATGACATCCACAAGGCTATGGGGTTAAAAAGCCGCATGCCTGCTGTTTGCAGTGCTATGAAACAATGTATGAATACGGGAGATACTGTTTTACATGAAACCGCAAGCGGATTCTCCTCAACATATGAAATTGAATATAAGGTTTAATAGCAAAATGAATTGTTGGGGAAATTACTATATTTATAAATGGGCAAAAGAGGTCGATACAGCAAGAGAGCGAAAAAAATCCGAAAAATCGCTCAAAAAATTCCGAAAGAAATATATGATATCCGAATATGGATATGATTATTATCTCAGAGACGAAACATGGAAAAAAATAAAAGATCAGAAGAAAAAAGAAACCTACGAAATATGGAAAAAGCGGTTAGCTCTCTATGGCTTTACAGTTCAAGGTTTTGATACAAGAAGAAACGAACAACACTTTGACAAACCTCTTGTTCACGAATATAATTTTTATGATCAATTAACAAGCATTGATATATCGGAGAAGGAAGAAGATAATACGATGAATAATTTGACTTGGGAATCAATATTGATATCATTTACGGAAAATCCACGCGATGTCCTCACACGCAAAAACGGCGTATGGTTTTATACATTCGGCGACGGAAAAAACGTGTATGTGGAAGCTGGGAAAAATCATAAAAATTGCTCAAAAATTACTATTCGTCGAAGACTGGATTGTGAGAATTTCGAAAATATATTTTATATGTATGTAAATAATACCCCCCGAAGTGATCTTCTGGAAATTACTCGAAATTCGTCGTATTGGTTTGGAATATTTTCAGATTTATTAAATAACAAATAAAAACAAACTGGTGCAAAAAGAGACATTTTTTCGATTTTACATCGTTTAGACGCTTTTGTACATTTTACCTAAAAAATAAGACAGACCACTCGGTCTGTCTTATTTTTTATCCATACTTAGTTATCTCGTCTCATTCATCATCTTCATCTCGTCGTCGCTAAGTCTGATCTCAATTCCGCGCATATTGTCGGCAAGGTGTCGGCTTGAGGACGAGAAGACGGGGATAACTCTCGGGAAGCCCTCGCAGCGATAGAGCTGTGTCAGCCACGCGATGACGATCGCGCTCGGGTTGACGCCCCTCTCCTCTGCCATTCTGCGAACGAGCGCAAGTCTCTCGCCGCCGTCGTAGTCTGCGGGCAGGCGCGAGTCGCTCTCGTACGCGCCCTTGCAAAGACAGGAATATGCCACGAGCGGCATATCCTTTGCGACAAGATAGCGCAATCTTTCGCGGTTCACCGCCTCGTTGAACGCGTATCTCGGTGCCGCAGAGAACTTCGGGTGAAGATAGGTAAACTTCTGCTGCATCACGCTGTATCGAGTCAAGCCCTTGCTCTCTGCCGTCATATTAGCCTCGGCAAGTCGCCAGGTGTCGAAATTCGACGAGCCGAGCGCCCTGATCTTGCCTTTCTCTACGAGTCTGTCAAAAGCTTCAAGCGTCTCCTCGATCGGCGTATTCATATCGTCCGAGTGCGCGTAGTAGAGATCGATATAGTCCGTACCGAGCTTACGCAGGCTCTCGTCGATCCAATATTCTATCTGCTCGCGGCGGAGTCCCGCGCCCTCGCCGTGACGGTCAAAGCCGACCTTCGTAGCGATCACGAGCTTTTCTCTGCCGCCTCTGTCGCGAAGCCAATCACCGAGCAGAGTCTCGCTCTCGTCGCCCGTGCCCTGCCAATGCGCGTAGTTGTTCGAGGTATCTATAAAGTTGCCGCCCATATCCACGTATGCGTCAAGCACTCGATATGACTCCTCTTTTGATGTGGTCGTACCGAAATTCATCGCGCCGAGCGCGACCTCGCTGACCTCAAGTTTATTTGAAAGCATTATCTTTTTCATAAATCTTCTCCTTTGTTATTCAAAGCGTTTTATCACGTCGTCCTGCAAACGCTGGCAGAAATCCACGAAAATTCCGCTGTATCCCGTTACTCTGACGCGCAGATCGCGGTAAAGCTCGGGATTTTTCTTAGCCTCAAGCAACTGCTCGAGCCCGACCGCGCTGACCTGCGCGTGCAGACCGCCGCGGTTGAAATAGGATGCAAGCAAAGCGGCAAAGACCTCGCCACCCTGCTCTCCCCTGAACTGCTTCGGGTCGATATCAAGATTGAGCGCGCCCGAGACGAGTCCGTCGGACGGCAGGCAGAGCATTGAATTGAACATCGCGCCGATGCCGTTCTTGCACACGCCGTTCGAGGGGCGGGAGTTTTGCGAGAAAGGCATTCCCGCGCGCCGTCCGTCAGGTGTTGCGCCGAAATCCTCGCCGTATTTGAGATGCCACGTGTCGCTCTGGAAGCAGGGCATCAAAAAGAGTCGCTGACTCTCAAGATACGGTCCGCTCTTTTCGATTATCATATCGCAGACCGCGTGCGAAAGCCGCGTTGCGTGCTTGTTTGCAAGCGGTGTGTCGTTGCCGTACTTCTCCGCCTTGCGACAGAGCGCGAGGATGTCCTCGTACCCGACAAAATCTGCCTCGGTCGCCTCGAGCAGCTCGCCGAGAGTCAGCCTTTTTTCTATCATCACAAGCTGATCTATCGCCACGAAGCAGTCGATCATCGTTCCGAGCATCTGGAACGGCTGAAGCTCAAAGTGGTATTTCGCGCTCGCCGAGAAGCACTCTCCGCTATCGAGGGCGCACCGCAGGAAGCAGTCGCCGTAGGTCATCGCCGTCGAGGGCGCGATCTGCCGCAGAGTCAGCTCGGCAGAGGCGCGTTTGAGCTTTTTATCCATAAACGCTGATAAACGTGAGAGCAATCGCTCGTAAATATCGTTGATGCATACCGCCTCGCCCTTCTGTTGCCAGAGCTCGCGCAGGACGGTCATAAGATCCTCTGGCCAGCTATGCTTTGAGTTGACTCGCATAAACGGCGTGTCGGCAAGCTTTGATAGCTCCGCGTCGCGCTTTGCTCTGTACTGCTTGCTTCTCGGTCCGTTCTGCATCCACGCGCTGTCGTCGCCCGCCGAGCACCAATTACATCCGAAATGCGCGTATCGTCTCGCGTCCTCGATCGGCAGACCGATGCGCGTAAGTGCCGATATCACGTTGCCGTCGTTGTAGAACATCAGCGACGCGCTCTGCCTTGCCTTGTCGCAGAGCTTGCGCCAGAGCGTCGGGTGCGTTTTGTCCATATCCTTGACGTAGCTGAGTACGACAACGGGATTTTTAAACTCGGGAACTATACACTCAGAGAACAGCTCGGTCAGCTCGTTTGCGGCGCACGCGCCACTTTCGTCACTGCCCGCGAGCTGCAGATACTGCGGCGCGTCGAAATTGAGTATTCGGTCAAATGTCGTGCTGTTCTCAGCGTCTCCAACCTGATGCTCGCCGCGCCCCATTATGAGATTGTGCTTGCAGTAGTAGTCGGTTATGTACTCTTTCGCTCTCTCGCGCGTGAGTACTCCCTTTTCCATGTCGGCAAGATAGAGCGGATACAAAATTCTATCAAGCCTGCCGAGCGTGAGAGTGGGGTTGCCCGACAGATACGCGCAGTTGATAAAGGCGACTATCCACAAAAGCTGGAGAGCCGCGGCAAAGCTTTTGGGGCGCACAGTCGCGCGCCTGAGGTTCTCTGCTATCTCTATCATTCCTTTCGCCTCAGCCTCGTCTGCGTATCGCTCCATAAAGGCGATTATCGCGCTATATACCTTCGCAAGCGAGAGAAAAAATATCTTCTTGTCACCCTCGGTCTGCGCCGCATTTGCGAGCGCGCGGTCGCGAAGAGCCGAAAGCCCCTCGTCTACGAGCATCTCCCAGGAATACGTGCGGTGCCCCGACGACCAGAATACGTTTCTGTAGAGGTTATCGGGATCGCGCAGAAATTCTCTGAACTCTGCCTCTTCAACCTCGTCAAGCTCGCGATCCACGTATCTGCCCGCCAGAATATCGTAGTCCTCAAGCGGCAGGGAGACGCGCGAGAGCAGGATCGAGAGAATATCCGCAAGCCGCTCGGGCTGCGGCGCGTCTTTTTTATAGGAGGCGAGCTCCTTCATTATCTTAACTCTTTCAAACGAAGTCGCGAAGAGCGGCTTTTCGGTAAGCGCCCGTCTCGCCTCGTCGATGTTTTTTGTCATATCACTCATCTATAGATCCTCCGCAGAAGTTCTTGCCACTATTATATCACAAGTTTTGAAAGATTTAAATGCTTTTTTACTTTTTTATAAAATTCCTTGACTCTGCCACATCTGCGTGATATAATATTTTTATAAATTTTTTTAAAAAAGTGAAATATTTCAAAACTTTTGGCGACTTATATATAAAGACTTTTTGTGAGGTGAAATATGCTCATACTTTCATACGTTTTAGCTTTCGTAATTATGCTGCCCGCCTTTGCGTACACGCTTATGACGCCGCCGCCGACTGTGCTCCCGGTGGTCCTCTGCATTCTTTCGGTCGTTCCGCTGATAATGCTGTCGGCAAGCGTGCTATCAAAGAGCAGCTTTCTGCGCTGGGTAAACGAGACCAGCATCGCGGACAAACAGAAATATTTTCTCGAGCACAAGGAAGAGGCGCGCCGCTCGTTTGACGCGACGCTCGGCAAACTGACAAAGCTCCGCAAAGCGACTTATTTCTACTCGGCGGCACTCGTTGTCTGCGCTATAGCAAGCTCGCTTTTCGGCGGCATCGTGCTTCCGTTCGCGAAGCCCCTCACCGTGCTGATGGTCGTCTGGTCGGGCACGCTGATCTTCTCGGTCCTCTGCAGATCGAAAAAGGTCAAGCAATACACGCTCGAGAAGGACGATATCGTCATCACTCGCGAGGAATACCCCGAGATATACGCACTTGCCGACCGCGCAGCAAAGACGCTCGGTTGCAACAAAAAGCTGACTATTATACTTATCCCAAACTGCAACGCATCGATGCTTCGCACCGATAAGGAAAACTTCGTCCTTCTCGGCGTCGGACTTCTCAGCCTTCTTTGCGAGGACGAGCTCTACTGCGTATTTTTGCACGAGCTCTCTCACGCATCCGAGAAGCACTCCGCGCTCTTTCGTGAACGCGCGTACGCCGAGCGAGTCAATGCTCTCCAGTCGGATACAAGAGGCCCTAAGGCTCTCGCCGCCCTCTTCTTTATCGGCTTTGACGTAAGATACTTCTTTAACATAACTCTCTTTGAGGTCGCCGCGTCGCTCCTTCTTGAAGAGAATGCAGACAGCGACGTTGCGCGCTACGGTAATGCCGAGGCGGGAGCGTCGGTAATGATCAAGCTTGCGTACGACACGAGATACGCGTGGGAGGGCGACGCCTATGATTTTGATGCATTCTTTGCTCCCGAGGAGCATTCTCTCCACGCAACTCGCGAGATTATTACAAAATTCAAGACGAGAATGGAAGAGAGGAGCGCGTTCTGGGACGAGCTGATCGAAAAGGAGATACTCGCGAACAACGCATCCCACCCGACCACGAAAATGCGACTTGAGGCTCTCGGCTACGACAAGGCGGAGATACTCACAAAGTGCGGCGCGCCTGCCTTTGCTTCTGAGGTCGAGGCGGCGATAGATCTCGTCGACGCGCGACTTTACGAGCTCCGTAAGGACGAATACAAGGAAAGACGCAAGGAGTCCTACCTCGAGCCGCTTGGGGCGATCGAGAAATGGCAGGCTGACGGCTCTCCCATCGTCGCAGGCAAGTACGAGGACGCAGTCTCGGCGATGTTCTTTATCGGCCGCGTGAGCGAGGGCGAGGAGATCTGTCAGAAAGCGATAGACACGCTTGACGCAAACTCGATCGCGTTCGCGCTCTTCAAAAAAGCTTCTCTTATGCTCATGCGCTACGATTTTGAGGGCGTTGAGCTTATGTACAAAACTATCGAGCTCAACCCCAACTATATGGACGAGGGACTTGAGCTTATCGGCAATTTCCTCTGCCTTACGGGACGTGAGAGCGAGCTTATCGAGTACCGCAAGCGCGCCGTCGAGATCGCGCAGAAGAACGAGGACGAGACCGCGAAGACGGCTTACCTCTCAAAGAGCGACAAGCTCACGCGCGACGATATGCCCACCGAGATGCTTGAGGACATCCTCGCTTATATGCACTCGCTTGACGAAAAGGGCATCATCAACCGAGTATTCCTCGTCAAAAAGACGGTCAGCGACAGCTTCTTTGCAAGCGTGTTCGTAGTACACTTCTGGGGCGGCACGGACAACGACAGACAGGAGATAATGCACGGTATCTTCAGATACCTCGACGCCTACCCCGTCGATCGCCATTTCTCACTCTTCGACTATTTTGAGTACCCCGATCTCAAGCTTGAGAAGATCGAGGGCAGCATTGTTTACGATAAAAAAGAAAATAAAAACCCGTAAAGGAGACAATTTATGTATTATACCAAAAAGCAGTATTGCGAGCAGAACGGCAAGGATCCCGAGAAGGTTCTTGAATTCGTTGTAGGTCAGGGCGGAAGCATCCTTCCTCAGAAGGTCGGCTTTCAGGGCTATTTCGGCGAGCTGACCGACACGTCGATCATCTTCACCAACGACGTACTTAAAGTGCAGAAGGAAGTTCCCTTCACAAGCTTCAAGCAGGCAGAATTCGGAGTCGGAAGCGCACAGCTTTGGCTTCAGTGCGTAGTTGACGACAGTCCCTTCGTTTTCTGCTTCCGCCGCAAGCATTGGAAGTCCGAGCTTTGCAAACAGCTTCTCGACAAGATCGGCGAGCAGACCGAGATCCTCGGTTGGAAGGAATACAACGGATTTACAGGTAAAAAATTCATATTCTACGTTTTTAAATAAATCCTTTTTACGTAGAGCACAAACGCAAAATTCGGCAGAGAGATTGTTTTCTCTGCCGATTTGTGTTATAATTAAAAAAAGGAACAGAGAAATAAATTAAAAATGGAAAATCAAGCGAGTCGGAGCGTTTGTCTGCTGCCGATATAATAAAATTATATCAAAACTTGTAGGGGATGGTTTCCCATCCCGAAAATATTGGTTATCGCCGCACATCTGTCTGTTGACGAAACATAAAATATATATCAAACTTGTAGGGACCGACGTCCTCGGCGGTCCTTAAACAAAAGGTAAATATATTGTTTCCGTATATTATCTTTATTTTGGCAATAGACAAAAATGCAATTTGTGACCGATGCGACATTGGACCGTCGGGGACGCCGGTCCCTACAAACGAAAAAAGATAATCATCGCGCTTTTGGTGATTGACGGAACAAACGATTTCTATCTCTGTCGGTAGGGGAGGGGCTTGCTTCTCCCGAGATATCGCTCACCGCCGCACATCAAATATCACAAAACAGGAGAAAATCAAATGAAGCTTTGCGATCTTCACACGCATTCTTGCTACTCGGACGGGAGCGACTCACCGAGAAAAATTATAGAGCTTGCCGCGTCTCTCGGTATTGCCGTTGCGCTGACCGACCACAACACGACCGCGGGACTTGAGGAATTCACACTTGAAGCCGATGCGCGCGGAGTGACTGCAATTGCAGGCGTCGAGCTCTCCACGCGTTACTGCGGCAAGGAGCTCCACCTGCTCGGGCTTTTCCTGCCGCGCGAGCATTACGCGGATATCGAGCTGCTCGTGCGTGACTTCAAGTTGCTCAAGGAAAAGAGCAACGCAGAGCTCGTAGAAAAGCTCGCGGCGGCAGGCTATCCTCTCGATTACGAGGACCTAAAGCTCCGTGCGCCCGAGGGTAATATGAACCGCGCGCACATCGCCGCAGAGCTGACGCGGCTCAGCTACGTGGGCTCGATCAAGGAAGCCTTCGATACCCTGCTCTCCGAAGCTCACGGGCTCTACACTCCCCCGCCCCGTCCCGATTTCTTCGAGACTGTCGCTCTGCTGAAAAAACTCGGCGCTCTCCCCGTGCTCGCGCATCCTCTGCAGGAGCTGTGTGAGGACGAGCTGTGCCGGCTTCTGCCGCGAGCAATAGAGGCAGGACTTATTGGAATTGAGACTCTTCATTCAGCCTTCTCGACAGAGCAGATAGCAACGGCAAAGGCAATAGCTCAGAAATTCGATCTCTGTGAGAGCGGAGGAAGCGACTATCACGGGCAGAACAAGCCCGACGTCGCACTTGCTGTCGGAAAGGGCGAGCTTCGCGAGCCGATAGAGCTATACGAGATCCTCGCCGCGCGCAAGACGGCAAATTTCACTTGACACCCCCACAAATTAGTAGTATAATAGACGTATAAAGAAGAAAGATCAGGAGAAATTATGGAACACGAGGCATTATTTCTTTCTATTCTCGCAGAAGAGCTTATCCCCGCGATGGGATGCACCGAGCCGATCGCGCTCGCATACGCGGCATCCCGCGCGCGAGAGCATATGACCTGCGATCCCGAGAGGATCGTGGCAAGATGCAGCGGAAATATGATAAAGAACGTTCGTTGCGTGGCAATTCCCAACTCGGACGGAATGATAGGAATTGAGGCAGCCGTCGCACTCGGAGCGTTCGGCGGCAACGCAGAGCTCGGCATGGAGGTGCTTGAGGCGGTTGGGCCCGCAGACCGCCGTCGCGTGCGCGAATTTATCGAGAGCGGCGCGTGCAAGGTCGAATACCTCGACTCGGATGCGCCCCTGCACTTTATCCTCGAACTTATCGCAGGCAGTGACACCGTCAGCATCGAGGTGCGCGACGCACATATGAACGTCGTTTCAATTTTGAAAAACGGCGAGGTTCTCTACTCACGCTCGGTACAGAACGAGGTAAAGTCTGCTGACCGCTCGGCGCTCAACATCGAGAGCATAAAGAATTTCTCAGACACCGTCGAGATCGCTAAGATAAAGAAGCTCTTTGATCGGCAGATCCGCTACAATATGGACATCGCCTACGAGGGAATTTCGGGCAACTACGGTCTTGGTATCGGGCGGATGATCCGCTCGGCGTACGCCGACGGAGTGGTCACGCGAATGAAGGCTTACGCCGCGGCGGCGAGCGAAGCGCGAATGAGCGGATGCGATATGCCGGTCATCATCAACTCGGGAAGCGGAAATCAGGGCATCGCGTCCTCTGTTCCTGTCATCGTCTACGCGCGCGAGAATAACATTCCCCAAGAGCAGCTCTACCGCGCGCTCGCCTTCTCTGCCCTGCTGACCATACATCAGAAGGATCACATCGGCAAGCTCTCGGCATTTTGCGGAGCAGTGTCCGCATCCTGCGCGGCTTGCGCAGCGGTGACCTATATGGTGGGCGGCACGATCAAGCAGATCAAGGCGACCATCGACAACACTCTTGCCAACATCCCCGGAATTATCTGCGACGGAGCGAAGATCTCCTGCGCGGCTAAGATCGCTTCGAGCATCGACGCGGCGATGATGGCGCATTTTCTCGCGATGCAGAATAAGGGCTACGACGCGTTCACGGGAATTTTAAAGGAAGAAGCGGAAGAGACGATAAGCTGTGTCGGCTATATCGGCAAGATCGGCATGCGCGAGACCGACCGCGAGATCGTAAAATTGATGCTAAACGACTAAAAAAACACTCAACCGAAGGTTGAAGCTCCCCAAATCAACCTTCGGTTCGTTCATTTTTCGTTTGCGATATGCTATAATCAGATCAAGGAGGACAGATATGGATCAGATCAAAATAGGAAAATTTATTGCCGCGTGCAGAAAGAAGGAAAACCTTACTCAGCTGCAGCTGGCGGAAAAGCTTGGCATCACCGACAAAGCGGTATCAAAGTGGGAGACCGGAAAATGCTTGCCCGACTCGGCTATTATGCTCGATCTGTGTGGTGTCCTCGGCATCAGCGTAAACGATTTACTTTGTGGGGAGGTAGTTACAATGGAAAACTACAATAAAGAAAATGAAAAACAGCTTTTGGAAATGATAAAGGAAAAGGAGCGCGCAGACAAAAATCTGCTCGCGCTCGAGATATTCGTCGGAGTGGTCGGGGTCGTCTTTCTGCTCGCGCTCGTAATGCTCGCAGGTCTCGCGCCTATGGAAGACTGGCTGAGGATCACGCTCATCCTGATCGGACTTGCGCCTATACTCATCGCGATGCCTTTTTTGCTCAGAATTGAGCAGACTGCAGGCTATTATGAGTGCGCAAAGTGCGGACATAAGCACGTTCCTTCGTATAAGAGCGTGTTTTTGTCGATGCACATGGGCAGAACGAGATATATGCGTTGCCCCGAGTGCCACCGAAAGTCCTGGCAGAAAAAGAGAATTTCTAAATAAACAGAACCCCTCGGATAGCAAGCATTCCGAGGGGATTTTTGTATTCACGGTCGTCTTTCGTTCTGTAAAAAACCGAAAAGACGACCTCTATCTCGTCGGTAGAGGAGGTGGGTGTTTGTTCCGTCAACGGACGAACGCGCGGTGCTCTGCCAATTTTGCATTTTGCACTTTGCATTTTGCATTTTTACGCGCGGTACGTGAAATACCCTTGACAGTGCGGTGCGAAAGTGATATACTAACGGTGGAAATCTTCGCGCAAGGCTGATGCTTAGTGCGCTTGAAAACAAGGGAGATATCTATGAAAAAACCTATTCTCATAATAGAACGCTATGACGGAATATACAAAAGCGCAGTCAATCTGCTCTCGGGCAGGCTTTCGGGCTACATCGACGGCGTTTTGCCGATAAAGCTCGCGGACGCGGTCTCGGCTGACACGCTTGCAAGCAGAGACGCGGTGGTCGTCGGCAGCTTTGATTCGCCACTTATCGCAGAGCTTTGCGAGCTCGGGCTGATCACCAAAAGCACGAAGAGCGAGAGCTACTCGATCTACGTCGGCAAGCACCCGAAGAGTGAGAACGAGCTGATCGTTATCGCGGGCGCGGACGGAAAGGGCGCGCTCTACGGCTGTGCTGATTTTATCAACAGATATTGTGGCTCTGAGCTATGGATGGACGGCTATCTGTGGCTGACCGACCGCTTTGATCGCCCGTTTGACAAGCCCTTGCGCCCCTACCGAGCAAACAGCTCGCCCGCGATCGCGAGAAGAGCGATCTGGACCTGGGGGCACGTTATATACGATTACAGAGGATTTTTTGACAATATGGCGCTCCTGCGGCTCAACGAGGTCGTAATCTGGAACGATCACGTGCCATTTAACGCGAGCGACGTGGTCGACTACGCGCACTCGCTCGGCATCAAGGTCGTCTGGGGCTTTGCGTGGGGCTGGTCGACCAAGTGTGAGGAGCTCGCCTTGCGCTTCGACAGAGCCACGCTTGAGAGTATAAAACAGAGCGTACTCGAGACCTACGAGCGCGACTACGCGGATGTCGGCGGCGACGGAATATATTTTCAGTCCTTTACCGAGATGTCTCGCGAGGAGGTCGACGGCAAGAGCGTGGCAGAGCTTGTGACCGAGCTTGTCAACGAGACGGCAGGCGAGCTGCTTTCGCGCTATCCCGAGCTACACGTTCAGTTCGGGCTTCACGCGACCTCGGTCAAGAGCCGACTTGACGTTATCGCAAAGGTCGATCCGCGCATCTATATCGTCTGGGAGGACTGCGGCGCGTTCCCGTATGCTTATCGCACGCACGAGACGGCAGGCTCGGAGCAGATGCTCGCTCTCACCGAGACGCTGATCGGTCTGCGCGGCGAGAACGAGCGATTTGGCGCGGTTCTCAAAGGAATGCTCAATCTCGATTGGATGAACTTCGAGCACTTCGAGGGTGAATATATCCTCGGTGAGCGATCGCGCGAATACAGACGTGAAAGGGCACTTGCCAAAGATAAGATCTGGAAGACCGTGCAGGGCGGCTGGATACGCAACGCGGAGCTTGTGCGGCGCACGGTCGAGATAATGGCGAAAAATCAGAACGCGGTGGTCGAGGCTTTAGTCGAGGACGCGATGCTTGAAGAGAAGATCGCATTTCCTGTCGCGCTATTTTCCGAGCTTTTGTGGGATCCCTCTGCCGACACGGGCAGCCTGATCGAGCAGATCTCAAAATTCCCTTCCGTAAGCTTTTCGAATTTATAAAAAAAAAGACGAAGAATTTTGACAATTCTTCGTCTTTTTATTTATTGAGGAATGATTATATCGGGGGCGTGGGGTGTATCGGAATCTGTGCTCGGGATGTTGCCGCTCGATTGGAGTTTGAGCACATATGACTCCTCGGTGATAAGCTTCGGGAGAATTCTCAGGACCTCCGTGCTATAGCCCTCCTGATCTGTCGGTATTGCATATTTGCGACTGAGCTCGTTGTATTCCTCCAGGCTGATCTCGATTCGCTTGCCGTTCTCGGTTCTGAAATAGGTGATCTGCAGCATTGAGGTCGAAGAGAGCTGCACACCGAAATGCTCGACCGTCTCAAGTCTGCCCTCGTCGTTCACGCGCTCGACCTTGTTCTGATAGATGATCTGTCCGTCCGCGTCTATCCACGCGCCCTCGGGGTAGCTTCCGAGAAGCTCTACTTTTCCATCTACCTCACCCATTACCGCGAATACCACGTATTTTTGATAGGACGTGGTGACACTCTCGGGCGCATCCGCACCGCCCACAGTATCGCTGTCGGGAACTACTTCGGTCTTTACTATCGAATCAAAGTTTGTGTTGAACGCGGAAAAAGTATTCTCTCGCATAAGCAGAAGCTCATCCTTGCCGTCGCCGTTGAGATCCTTGAGGCAGTATGCAAAAAGATTTTTGATGTCGTGATCCTTATTATAGTTCGGCATTTGCGCAAGACAAAGCCCGATAAGCTCGCCGAGCGTCTCTTTTGCGCTCTCGTCCGAGATCTTGAAAAGATTTTCGTAGCGGTCAGCGTACTTGTTCTGTATCTGCAGTGCGCTCAGCCCAAGCGTATATTTGTGCAGATAGCCTTGTCTGCAGATCTCGGATATGCCGCGCATCGTCAGAAGCGCAGACTCGTAATCTTCAAAATCCGCGGGATAGAGCTGCTCGATCGGAGACGTACATCCGATAACTCGCTTAATATTACTTGCATTGAGGTCGCACCAATCGACGTAAGGAGCGTTGTACTGTTTGGAATATTCCAAAAATTCAGCTTGGCTGAGCTCTTTTGGCTCATAACCGATCTCGCTCTTTTCGTAAACGACGTAAACCGACCGTTCTCCGTTGCTCAGAATCGACCAAAGGCATACCCTTCTGCTCAGATCGGATATATCCGGAAAAAGATACAAGCTGTAAACGTCGGGCAGATCCGAATCTATCTTTTGCCTCAGCTCGAAGGTTCCGTTTATGTGAAGCTCGCGTATCTGCGGAAATTGCTGGGGATAGAGAGTCACGTCGTACGTCTTTTCATCGTACACGCATATCATCGAATCTACGCGCGAGAGCAGAATAAGAATATTATCGTTAAATCGCGTGAACTGATAGTATTTATTCGCGTCAGCGCGATATTCGTTGCTCGCCATCACGTTATAGAGCAGAGCGTCGAACGCCTGATCCGCGCTCGGTGTCTGCGGTGCGGCAAGCTCGATATATTTCGGCTCCTGCAGACCGATGCCTACGTAGGCAGGCTCCTCTGGCGGCTCGGTTACGTTCGTCTTTGGCGGATCTGTCTCGATAGTGGGCGGGGTAAAGGTAGACGAGCGACAGCTATTGCATCCGCCCGCGCATCCTGCGAGCAAAAGAACGCAGATGAGCGCAAATATAAGAATTATATATCTTTTCATCAAGCTACCCTCCCACAAAAATTTGCCAAAGGCTCTGAATATATTATACCATTAAGAATAGATTATGTCAATAGAGTGGTGAAAAGACGCGGACGCCGATACGTTTTTGTGTCTGTGCCGCGGTCGTTGAACTAATTTTCAAACCTGATCTCGCCGCTCTCGATGTCGTGAATGAGGCGCGCGATCGCGTGCTCTTCGTTGCTGACCGTGACGCGATCAGCCGCCGCGAGTGCCGCGGGAGAGGAATTTGCCACCGCAACACCGACGTGTGCCGCTCTGAGCATTCCGACGTCGTTGTCGTAGTCGCCTATCGCAACGGTGCGCTTTGGGTCTATCCCGAGATACTCAACAAGCTTCGGGAACACGCTTCCCTTGTTGATGCCTTTAGGCAGTATCTCGTAGAGCGTCGGCTCGGAGCTGACGTAGTCGAACTCATCCGCGCGCGGATGAGACGCGAGCAGAGACGCGAGCGCGCGGATGTTGTTCGTGTCGAGATCCGCGAAAACTATCTTTCCAAACGGCTCCTCTATCTCGCGATAAGGCTTTGCGAGGTTCGGAACGCCCGTGATCCTGCGGAATTCCTCCATCGCTGAGTTGTCCTTGCAAAAATAGACCGGACCGAGCGTGCTGACCTGAATTCCCGTTGGAAGCACGCTATCGACCGCATCGAGCATATCGCAGACCGTGCGCGACATTTCGACGTACCACACGTACTCTTTAGCCTCGCCGTCGTAAAGTCCGCCGCCGTTAAGGCAGCCAAAGGGCGCGTTCGGCTTTATTTTTTGGTATATATCCGTCGACGATACCGGCGGTCTGCCCGTAATAAAGGTAAAATATCCGCCCTCACTCTTGAAATACTCGATCGCCTCGAGATTTTCGCGCGAGATGCTCTTGTCGTCCTTCAGCAGAGTGCCGTCGAGGTCGGTGCAGATAAGGATATTTTCAAATTTCTTCATTTTACTTCAAAAGGTAGTTAAGTGCCGATTGGATGTGAAGATCCCACCAACGCCAAGAGTGGTCGCCCTCGGACTGCTCGTAGAGGTGGTCTACTCCAAGCTCGCACAGAAGCTCGTGATAGCGGATATTCGAGTCAAGCAGGAAATCCGAGTCGCCGCACCAAAGATAGAGTCTCGGGAGAGTCTTGCCTGCCGCAACAGCTTTGCGTGTAAGATCGAAAATATCGTTCTCAGTGCCCGCAAGCTCTTCGCAGAGCTCGAGGTCAAAACCAAAATCTCCGCGCCACTCGGCGAGATCATACGGCTTTCCTCTGCTTACGAGATCGACAGCGCCCGAAAGAGACGCGCAGTAGCCGAAGGACTCTGGATAGTGGAGTGCGATCTTGAGCGCGCCAAATCCGCCCATCGAAAGACCTGCGACCATATTGTCCTCACGCTTGTCCGACATTCCGCGGAAGAAGGAGCGGCAGACGCGCGGAAGCTCGAGCGCGACGAAGTCGAAATATCTCGCGCCGTAGGCTGTGTTGGTGTACCAGCTGCGCACAACGTTCGGCATAACTACCGCGATGCCGCGATCGTTCGCGTATCTCTCGATCGAGGTGTGTCTCGGCCACGCGGTGTGGTCGTCCGAAAGTCCGTGCAAGAGATAGAGCGTTTTGTACTCGCTCTTGCCCTCGGGGATAATAACGTTAAGAGTCACCTGCATACGCAGAACCTCGGATCTGTAATGCATTTCAAAAGAAGCCATAATATACCTCCGGATTTAGTGTTAAGATAATTATAGCATAGTTTGGCGGAAATTTCAATAGCAATATTCGCGCGACACCCCGCTCCCTATTGACAAAGGGGATAAAAAATGCTATAATTTTTATATAAGCTTAATTTTTATTATTGGAGGAAGAACATATGGCAAAAAGCGTAAAGGACATCCTTGCACTTATCAAGGAGCAGGGAATTAAAATGGTAGATTTCAAAATGGTCGACATCAACGGTCAGTACCGCCACGTCACCATCCCCGCAGAGAATTTCTCTGAGGACACTATGAAGAGCGGTATAGGATTTGACGCGTCGAACTACGGCTACGCGGTAGTCGAAAAGAGCGATATGGTGTTCATTCCTAATCCCGACACCGCACTTATCGACCCCTTCTGCTCTATCCCCACACTCTCTATGACGGGTAACGCGATGATAATCGACAACCCCGAGAACCGTCCGCTTCCCCAATACCCGAGAAATATAATCAAGGCGGCTGTCAAGGCGATGCAGGATCGCGGCGTGGCTGACGAGATGTTCATTCTCCCTGAGTTCGAGTTTTATCTGTTCGACAACGTGAGCTGGGGTGTTGAGCCCAACTACATCGGCGCGTCGGTCGACGCAAAGCAGTCCTATTGGAACAGTAGCTGCACCGAGGACGGACTTGGAGTTATCGTTCCAAAGCAGAAAAACTACCACATCGCAAAGCCGTTCGACGTTTCTTACGAGTGCAGAAGCGAGATGTGCCTGCATATGAAGGACGCGGGAATTGATATCAACTACCATCACCCCGAGGTAGCCGCATCAGGTCAGTTTGAGATCGAGCCTCAGCTTGGCGAGGTCGTTCATATGGCTGACGCGACAATGATGATAAAGTACATCATCCACAACACCGCGCTCAAGTATGGCAAGAGTGCGACCTTTATGCCAAAGCCGATCTACGGCGAGGCAGGAAGCGGAATGCACGTTCATATGCTTCTTATGAAGGACGGCAATCCGGTATTCTCTGACGATAACGGCTACGCTCACCTCTCCAAGACCGCGCACTACTTTATGGGCGGACTTCTCAAGCACATCGCCTCTCTCTGCGCGCTCACAAACCCCAGCACCAATTCCTTCAAGCGCCTCGTTCCCGGCTTTGAGGCTCCCGTTACGGTCGGCTACGCTACCTCCAACAGAAGCGCGGTCATCCGTATCCCCGCATACGCGAAGAGCCCCGAAAAGCGACGCTTCGAGCTCCGCAACCCCGACGCGACCTGCAATCCTTATTTCTGCTACGCGGCGATCCTCATGGCAGGTCTTGACGGCATAAAGAATAAGATCGATCCCCACGAAAACGGCTGGGGCCCCTACGATTTCAACCTCTTCCACCTTCCCGAAGAGGAAAAGGCAAAGCTCAAGGGACTTCCCACCTCGCTTCCCGAGGCGCTCGACGCGCTCGAGGCAGATAACGATTATCTCACCGCAGACGGCGTGTTCCCGAAGGAGCTTATCGCAAACTTCATCAAGAATAAGAGAGCCGAGTGCAGCGAGATGTCCAAGATCCCGCACCCCGCAGAGTTCGAGAAATATTATAATCTTTGATAAAACAAAACAGCCGACAAATGTTTGTCGGCTGTTGCTTTTATTTTGTTCTATAAGATATCGTTTTTTATTTTCAGTTTATCCTTGCACCTTTTTCATAACATCGGAATATATTAAATTGACTGTATCGTCCAAACTCAAATCTTTTTCGATAATTGTTTGTGGAATAGTATCAAGGTAATCTTTTTCTTTCCACCAGCGTTTCATATCTTCTTCTCCAAAATTGTTGCGATTGGGTTTTGTACGATGCCTGACCAATGTTTCTTCAAAAGGAACGTCCCAATAGTACGAGTAAATATTACCGTTATATTCCTCAATTGCCACTTCAAATAAGGACGAATACTCTTTTGAGGGTAAAATTCCTTCCAATATTGTTACTTCAGAATGGCGTTTGCCATACCTTAATAAATCTATCATCAATGCTTGAGATTTTACAACTCCTTCTTCACCACGAACATTCAAAATTTGCATACGAATCATATCGTGTGAAATTACCATTGTATTAGATCCGATCCTGGCTTGTAATAATTTCGCAACAGTAGTCTTGCCACTTCCCGAATTTCCTCTTAATATAATCAGCTTTTGCATATTGATCTCTCCTTGGCTAATACCATATAAAGCTCGTATCACTCTTCATCTGCGTATAATTCGTCGTAGTACCAACGCGTCGGGTTTTCGAAAATATATCCGGTTCTTTTTTCGTAATCTTCTCTATCGCGAATTATATGCTCAATATATCCACGCTGAAAAATGTTGCTCCCAATCTCCTTTCCGCAAAACCTTTTGAACGTGGAAATTACGTGAGGCAACATCTCGCCGACCCCTACCGGTTTGATAATATCCGAAAGCATTCTTTTCCTATTCTTAATGCACATCGTTACAAAATAAGATCCTGCCGAGCTGTAATCATAACCCTTTAGCCGCAGATCTTTTCTCTTCGGCAATTCGTTTTTTCGTTCATTTTCATCACCCTACTCAATTATAACACAAAATCGGCAGAGGAACAATACCTCTGCCGAAACTTTTGTATCTGCGAATTTTCTGTTTTATATTAAGATCTTTATATCTGAAGCTTTGCGTAAGCTTCGTCCATTTTTTCCTTGTTCCAGCCAAGGCCGAGGTAGTCGTTTCTCTCCCAAGCCTCGCGCGCCTTATCAAGCGCACCCTCGGGCGGGCACCAAGGAGAGAGCGTGCGGGGAGGCATTCCCGTGTCGTCCTCGCCTTCCTTGCGGAAAGGAGTCCAATAATCGTTTTCGTATCTTCTACGGTCCTCTTCGTCGTCGAACTTTGGAACGTCGTAGCAAGCTCCGCCGTTGCAAGCAGACTTCCAAGCGAGGATACCTACAGCCGACATAGCGCAAGCGCGGTATACGTTGAGGTAGGGCTGCTCGTTCTTCTTGAGAGCTTCTGCAAAGTAGTACATTACCCAGAAGTCACCGCCGCCATGTCCTGCAGCAGCCGCCTGAGAAGCAAACTCAGCGGGCCATTCGGGCATATAGGAGCGGAACTTGGGCTGATCGCCTCTGTCGCGCGACTCGTGCCATACGGTGATGCGGTCGTCGCCTCTGTCCTGCTCAACTGCGCCCTTGGTGCACTGCAGGCGGGTGATCATAGAGTGCGTACGGAACGCGCCCTGAAGAGTTCTTACGACTGCGCCGTTATCCATCTGGCATACGATAATTCCGCCGGGATCCTGAAGTCTTACTTCGTTTCCGCGGTAGCTCTGGTCTTCGATCTTCGGAACAAATCCGTTTACCTTGGTAGGAATAGTATCGGTGATCATCATAATGGGAGCGATCGCGTGAGTGCAGTAGTAGGTAGACGGGATCTGGTTTCTCCAGTGGTATTCACCGGGAGCGATTCCGTAGGGCTCGTGCATAGGATGGCAGTACTCACCCTCGCCGTAAAGCAACTCGCCGAGCTCACCCGACTGATAGAGGCGGCGCATTTCCATACGCTGCTTCGAGAAGGGATAGTTTTCAGCGATCATATATATCTTTCCGCTTTCCTCAACTGCGCGGCAGAGCTCAACACCCTCGGCAAGAGTGCCCATAGCGACGCACTCGGAGAGAACGTGCTTGCCCTTGCGGAGTGCCTTGATAGCGAACTCAGCGTGCTCGTGGAAGTAGTTTGCAAGAATTACCGCGTCGATGTCTGCCTTTTCAAGCATCTCATCGTAATCGGTGTAGGTTTCGAGAGTCTTATCCTCGTTATCGTTCTCGCTCTTGATTATAGCGAGCTTCTTGGGGTTTCTGTCACAGACAGCAACAAATTTCATATTGAACGAAGGATCGGGATGCATAAAGGTTCTTCCTCTGCCCGTACCAACGACAGCGTACTTAATAGGTTCCATAGTTTTTCCTTTCCGATGATAAGATAAATTGGGCAACTGCCCTCTTATATTTCCATTTTACACCAAACATCCTCATTTGTCAAGGGATAGCGATCATTTTTTCCAAAAATATCAAAAACTGACTTCCTGGTCTTTAAGATCACCGCGCAAGAGAAATGCATCTGATATTTTATTCGATAAAACAAAGCTCCCCCGAATTTCTTCGGGGGAGCGAATGTTTTTTATTAGATCAGCTCTATCTTACGATTAAGCAAGAACTGCAGCGAAGGTAGCCTTAACGATTACGATCTCGTCTGCAACCTGGGTCTTGCTGGTCATATCCTCACGAGCGTCGAGAAGAACGTATGCCTCGTAGATCTTAGCGGTCTTAACAGCATCACCTGCAGCAGCAGTGATAGACTTGGTGTACTCTTCAACAGTAGCAGCGAAGAGCTCGAAGTTAGCGTATGCAAGCTCGATAGCAGCAGTGTCGTTAGCCTTAACAGCCTCCTCAGCAGCCTTAAGAGCAGCCTTTGCGCGAGCAGTCATGTTCTCAACTACGCGAGTATCAGCGATACCTGCGAGAGAAGCGATGAGGTTGTTGTAATCCTCAAGGAGATCTGCAAGTGCTATAGCCTGGTTTATAGCAACCTGTGCATCAGCAAGAGTCTTCTTCTCAGCCTCGGTGAAGCAATCTACATCGTTGTTAGTAGCGATGAATGCCTTGATATCAGCGTTGAGAGCATCAAGGAGAGCCTTTGCAGCAGCAGTATCAGCGATCTTGGTGTAGTCAAGCTCGAGAGCTGCGATGCGAGTCTGAAGTGCCTTGTAAGCATCCTCACGAGCCTTAACAGCTACGTTAAGAGCATCGAGGTCAGCCTTAAGAGTGTCGAGAACAGTTGCATCTACGGGGATGAACTGAGCCTTATCAAAGCCGGTGGGAACCTTAGAACCGTCGAGCCATGCAGCGTAGTTAGCGAGTACAGCGTCAACATCAGCTCTGAGGTTGGTTGCAGGCTTCTTAGCTACGAGAGCCTCGATCTCTGCCTTAAGAGCAGCGAGCTCATCAGCCTTTGCAGCGGTGAGGTCTGCGAATGCCTTAAGAGCAGCCTTAGCGTCGTCAACCATAGTTGCGTTAACGGTGAGCTTAGTTGTTCCGTCGTCAAGTACGATCTCAGCAACGGGAAGTGCTGCGTCAGCAGCAGTAAGATCTACGGTGAAGTAGGTCTTGAACCAGGTCTTGAGAGCAGCAACGTCAGCCTCAGAAGTGAGCTTAACGTCAGCAGCCTTAAGAACTGCGAGAGTCTTGTACTCAGCAATTACCTTGCCGGCAATATTCTTGAACTCAACAGTCTTGGTAGCAAGAGTGTTGGTGATAACATCAGTGGTAGCAAGGCCTTCGATCTCATACTTGAGGTCAGCGAGCCAGTTGGTGAATGCGGTGTATGCAGCCTTTGCAGCCTCAATGTCTGCGCCGCTGAATACGTTGATGGTATCGAGCTTAGCGAGAGCAGCCTTGAGATCCTCAGCAAGCTTCATTACCTCTGCCATCTTCTCAACGTAGAGTTCCTCTACAGCGGTGATAGCAGCGTGGTCGAGAAGCTCGTAGTTAGCCTTCTCAGCACCGTCGATTGCATTGAAGGGTTCAGCGAAGTAAGCCTTATCCCAAGCAGCAGCCTTTGCCTTGATCTCATCAAGGGTATCCTGGTATGCAGATCTAACAATGGTGAAGTTCTTGAGTTCCTCAGTGAGAGTAGAGATGAGAGTCTCGATTGCAGTAGCATCGGTGTTAGCTGTATTAAGAACAGTAGCACGAACAAGAGTATCCTCAGCAAAGGTCTTGTGAGCAGCAACAACGGGAGCCTCAACAGTTCCTTCGAGGGTGTAACCCTTAGCAACAACTGCAGCAGCCCAAGCGGTGTAATCAGCCTCGAGCTTAGTAACTGCCTCGTAATCCGTGGTGTATACGAATACGTAGTCAGCAGCGTTGTATGTAGCGAACTTGTCAAGAAGAGCCTTTGCAGCATCCTCGTATGCCTTAACAGCATCAGCAGCTGCAGTCTTCATTGTCTCAACGTCCTCACGAACGATGAGAGCCTCATTAGCCTCGCCGTAGGTGGTATCCCAAGCAGTAATAGCCTCGAGAATTGCCTCATACTCAGCAGTGTTAGCAACGGTGCGTCCCTCAGCTGCGAGAGCAGCGATAAGAGCGTCAACTCTTGCGTTGATTGCATCAGCTACAACCTTAGCACCGCCGAGGTCGCCGTATCTTGCAGCCATCTTGTCAGCAAGATCCTTAACGTCCTTAAGGGCCTCAAGAACGTCAGCATCGGTTTCAGCAGCGATCATAGCCTGAGCATCGGTGATAGCCTTGCCCCAAGCCTCGTTGAGAACGACCTCCTCAACGGTCTTACCCTCAGCAGTAAGAACTGCAAGGATAACGTCAGCCTTGTCATCAACAGCCTCAACTGCAGCATAGTAGCCGTCCTCAGCGTTGAGAACTGCATCTACAGCGTCGGTGTCAATAGCTCTGGTGAGTCTGATCTTGTACTCCTCGTAAAGAGCAACGATCTTAGCGTACTCTTCACCGTAGTAGAAGTCTTTGTCGATCTTGGTGTTGAAGTGAGTAGAGATCTCAACAACAGCATTAACGATAGCTTCGGTAGCTTCGTTCCACTTTTCAGCCTCGATGCAAACAGCAGCGGACTCTACCTTGTCAACGAGAATATCAAGCTCATCCTTAACAGCAGCGAGATTTTCAGCAGCGGTCTTAGCGTTGAGCTCAATGATAGCGGTAAGGTCAGCCTTGAGAATGTCATCGAGCTTGATTGCAGTGTCCTGAACTGCAACGTCGATTTCAGCGAGCTGATCAGCTACGTCGGAGATAGCAGCGCTAAGCTTGGTAACGGTCTCAGCGTCGCCCTCTGCGATAGCAGCAGCAAGGTCAGCCTCAGCGTCCTTGATTGCCTTAGCAGCAGCCTCTTCAACTACCTTGGTAGCAGCGGTGAGCTTTGCGTCAAAGTCAGCAACGAGCTCTGCCTTGAGAGCAGCATCGGCACCGGTAAGAGCCTCATCCATAGCAGCGAGAGCTGCGTTGAAGTCCTTAACAGCGGCAGCGATATCAGCAGTGTTAGCAGCGTCGCCGTCTTTGATAAACTTTTCAAGCTTTTCCTCTGCAGCTGCGAGATCCTCTGCAGCCTTCTTAGCTGCAGCCTTAACAGCAGCATCTGCCTTACTTGCAGCATCGTTTACAGCATTCTCTGCGTTAGCAGCATTCTCGTCAACCTTAACAGCAAGGTCATCAACCTTACATCCGGTAAGAACGAGGAGAGAAACGATCATCAAGCAAGCAAGCAAAATGGACAAAATGTTTCTTTTCATGATTTTGTATCCTTTCATTAAATAATACAATTTGTTTGGTCGTATCCACGACCGAGGTAACAAAGGGAGCGCAAGCTTCGGCATTCCGCAGGAGCCATTCCTCTCCGAGCAGAGACAGCTTTGGCACTACGCGCACTTTATATGACATATTATACACTACAAAAAATGAATTGTCAATGCTTTTTGAAAAATTTTTTTAAATAATCCAAAAAAGTGAAAAATTCTTGCACTCATTGGTGAAAAATCTTCGATATTATATTCACCGATCAAGCTCGTTAAATATCTTCTCTGCCCTTTTGGCGATCTCGGCGGCTTCGTCGGGTGGGCAACTCCTCAGAATTCTCTTTTGCGGTCTGCCCCAGACGTCGAAAACACGCGGTCCGAGCCACTCGTTCTCGCGACAGCCCTCGAAAAGTCCGCAGATTATCGGCAGACACGCCTTCCTCGGTCGCATAAATATGACTTTCATCGGATATTTGATGACGGCGTAGATAAGCTTCGGGTAG
The DNA here is from genome assembly GCA_017453285.1 of Clostridia bacterium. Lineage (GTDB taxonomy): Bacteria > Bacillota > Clostridia > Oscillospirales > CAG-272 > HGM12713. The sequence continues at coordinate 24,322 of JAFTKL010000074.1, forward strand.
TGCGCGGTGATATTCGTCTGCGTAATGCCGGGATGTGCAACGGTTATTCCCTCTCCCGTCGGGTCGAGTGAGAAGAGCGCGAACATCAGGTGGCGCTTAGCGTTTCCGTAAACGAGGCTCGCTTTTTTTCTTGTCGAAAAGTCAACGTCAGCGCGATCGATATGCGAATATCTGTGCGCGATGCTTCCGACCGCCACGACTCTGCATCCCCTTCCCTTAATCGAAGACAAAAGCTTTCTTGCAAGGAAGTAAGGCGAGACAAAGTTGATCTGAAACACGTTATCGTAGCCCGTATTGCACTTATGCCTCGGGATGCTGTACGCGCCTGCGTTGAGGACGAGATAGTCGATCTCGCGCTCGGCGAGCTCGTCCGCGACCTCTCGCACGCGTGCGATATCCTCAAGGTCGAGCGTAATGTGCTCGACGGATATTCCGTGCTTTGCCTCAAGCTCGCGCGCAAGCGAGCGCGAGCGTTCGGGATTTCGGTCGACGAGCAGGAGCGTTGCCCCCATTTTTGCAAAATACTCGCAAAGCTCGCGTCCGATGCCGCCCGTTGCGCCGCTGATAGCGACAATCTTGCCGTCGAGCCGCACCTCACCCTTTTTTATAGCCTTAGTCAGTTCTCTCACGGCTTAAAGCTCTGCTTTGAGCGCGGCAACGAGCTTGTTGTTATCCTGCTTGTTGCGGATCGCTATGCGCAAAAACTCGCCGTTCGTCTTTGACGAGAGATCCTTGACAAAGAGGTTGTGGTTGAGAAGCAGCCTTCTCGTAAGATCCTCGGCACTCTGTCCGTTTTTGAGCTCTATCATAAAATAGTTTGCCTGCGAGGGAATAATTCGGATGCCCTCGAGCTTTGCAAGCGCGTTCTGGAAGCGCGTTCTCTCAGCTCTGAAGAGCTTGAGTGCCTTGTCGTAGTCCTTGACGTACTTTTCGTAGATCTGCATATAGAACTCGGCAAACGAGTTGATATTCCAGATCGCGACGTCCTTCTTGAGCGAGGCGATGACCTCGAGGTTACCCGACGCGAGAATGCCGAGGCGCAGTCCGGGCACGCCGAAGGACTTCGAGATGCTCTTCATAACGTAGAGCTTTTGGTGCGCGTCGAGAATGTCCTGAGTTACAAGCGTTGCACCGAGCTCGTCCGAGAAATCGACGAAGGACTCGTCAACCAGCAGGGTAATATCCCTCTCCTCGCACCACGCGATGAGTCGCTCAAGATCCTTTTTCGGTATATAGTTACCCGTGGGGTTATCGGGGTTTACAAGCACGAGATTGCGAATATCCTTGCCGCCAAAGAAATCCATCAGATCGTCGGCGGTGTAGGAGAAGTTCTCGTTTTCGGGATAGAAGCAGACCGAGTTGCTCTTGTCGTAGCGGTTGGGGTATTCCTCGAAGGTCGGGCGGATAAATCCCGTCTTACCTTCAAATCTCTCCATCAGAGCCTTGATCAGCTCTGCCGCGCCGTTGCCGAGCACTACGTTCTCCGCGTGGATATCGAAGTTTCTGCCCGCGAGAAGCGAGTTGACTCTCATTCCCGAGGGGTACTGTGTCAGAAGCACGTCGAAGCTTGCCTTGATCTCGTCAGCCATACGCTTGGGCGGAAAGTAGGGGTTTACGAGATAGCAAAAATCAACGAGCTGAGGATATCGCCAATAGCCGCCAAAGCGGTTCTGTAAGAGCTTTACTCTCTCTTCCGCGTTGGGCGAGAACATCGAGGTCGCGATGTCGAGATCCTGAATGTCGTCGATCTCGTACCACTTCTCGCCGTTCAGTCTCTTCGCCTGAATTACCGGCTCGTCGAGCATCGTGATGATGCGGAGCACCTGCTCGTAGTACTCGTTTCTGCCGAGCGCGGTGCAGTATGCCTCAAGGAAGGGCACGTAGTGCGTCTGCGAGAAGCTCTTGTCGAACTTGTAGATGTTTACGGTCTTGTAGTATTCGTCCTTGCGAGAAAAATCAAAGTGCTTTCCGGGCACGAACGCCTTGATCTCGTCCTGCTCGTTGAGCGTTACGCAGGTTCCGTCCATCCAGCTCTCGTACTTATCAACAAGCGCGAGCGAGGGACGGGGATCGCTTACGATCGCGTCGATTACCGCGTCCTCAAAGATAAGATCCGACTCGAAGAGCAGCGTGTCTTCCTCACAAAGATAATCCTTTGCAAGCGCGAGCGAGTAGATATTATTGGTCTTATTATAGATATTATTTTCAACGTAGACGATCGGAGTCTTTATGCCTAGTGTCGCGATATAGTCCATAAGCTTCTTGCCCTCGTAGCCGACTACGATGACTATTCTTGAGAGCTCTTGCTTCTCAAGCTGACCGAGCAAGCGCTCGATAAGCGTCACGCCGTTTACTTTTACCATACACTTGGTGTTGTTTTGGGTCAGTTCCTTAAGTCGTCTGCCCATTCCTGCCGCCAGAATGATTGCTTGCATTATTTGATCTCCTTATTTTTTATCTTTTAGGGGATTTCGTATCTGATATGTTTATACTTTATCCGCAATACCCTCAGCGGTCGGCTTTTTTTTCAGTGATCTGAGCAAAAGTATGCCGCATACCGCCGCGGTTGCTATCGCAATAGCATATCTGATAAGAAAATGAACTTTGTATATCAGAGGCATAACTCCCGCCGTGAGCACGAGTACTGCCAAATAAAGACAGATAGTACCCATGGGATAAGCGTTTCTTCGCAATATCCAAAGAGTAGCTAAATAGTGGCAAAGGGCGATGATAAGATAGCAGATCAGCGTGGTGTAAGCTGCCGCTTCATATCCGATTATGGGGATAAGGATATAATTGAGAATTATATTGAGCCCTGCGCCCAAAATGGTTATCGGGAAGATCACCTTGTTCTTTTCATATATAAATTCAACACTTGAAAAGATAGAATAGAACGAAGAAAAGAATATTCCGAGAACTAATACGGGAACAATAGGAAGCGATATCATATATTTTTCTCCGCCAAGAATATATATTCCTTCGGGAGCCATAAACATAAGTGCTATCGATATTGCAACTTCAATAAGAATTATCGGTTTTGTCTTTTTTGAAAGTTCCTCGTAGTTTTTTTGTCTGATCAACTCGTATGCCGTTGGCGTATATGCGCTGTTGAGCGCGCCGAATATTATAAGAGCCAAACCCGATAAAGTATAGGCAAGCGAGTAAAGTCCAACCGCTTCGTCGTTTACGAGGTGCTGGATCATTATTTTATCCGAGGAAGAGAGAAGAATGGTAGCAAGGTAATGAGGGATGAGAGGAAGAGCAAAGAAAAAGGCGCGTTTCCAATATTTTGTAAGCCCCTTCAGTCCAACGTTTTTAAGATTAGATACAAAGAGTATTATAGCCACACAGAGAGGGGGAATGCACATACCAACTGTTCTGCCGAGAAGCTTATCCTCAAAGAAGTATGCCAATATGACACTGAGGATAGATTTGGTAACGAATACCGATGCCATTAAAACAGAGAACTGTTGATATTTGTAGAAAAACCTCTTTTTTACGCTCCAAAAAATAACTATCGCATCTCCCCACACCGTCAAGGCGAGAACAAGAATATAAATAGGCTTAAGTCCGAGAAGCAAAGAAACAGGCTTGATAAAGATAAAAATAACTGCAAAGAATATCGCCCAGATAAGCGAGCTTATGCTTGATAGCGAAGCTACCACGCGCTCTGAGTCGTCTCGGTGCTTTGTTATCAGTACCTCAAGCGGACCTGTGCATAGGTTGAATGTCGCAAGAATAGTGAATATCGAGTTCCAGGTCAGATAAACTCCGTAGATCCCGACCTCCTCGACAGAGAGTATTCTGTTTACAAAGGGCTGTGTGATCAGAGAAGCGGCGTTGTTTATGACCGTGACGACCACGAACCACACGCTCGCTTTGAAGATCACGTCCGAGTCTCTGTATTTCTGTAATAGTTTTTTAATCATTTCAAAATCTCAAAAAATTTTATACCGTCCAGAACGGAACGTATGGTACGAGGACGGGTTCGATCATCAAGGTGTATACGTGGAAGGCGAAGAGAAAGGCGTAAGCAATAGTTTTTGCCTGAATTCTCTGGCTTCGCGTGTCGAACGAGTCGACAAGTCTCGGTATCAGCGGGCAAAGGAAGTTGATAAAGACCGCGCCTGCCAGACGCGAGAATACGGGAACGTAAAATGCGACCGCCTGAAAAGGAATGGTCATCATAAATCCGCAGAGCATCACGTTGTCGTCGCGCCTCTCCTTTTTGTAGAAGATCATCAGAACTATCGCGATCAGAAGGAGCAGCAAGAAGAAATTGCTCATCGTGAACTCGCTCAGGTAGTAGTATCTTCCGAGGCGCAGAAGAATTGGCAGAATGATGTTGTTATAGATCGGGGGGATAAAGACGAGCAGTACCGCGCTGGCGGCGATCATCGCTGTGAAGAGCGTGCGGTTTGCATTGAAGCAGGAGAGGGGATAGAGCAATATCGCGATAAAGAAGGACTGATGGAAGAGTCCCGCCGCGAGCACGAAGAGCGCGAATTTCCAGAATTTGCGGTCGACGAGCGCGGGGATCGCGAAGAGGAATATCGCGAGAGCGAGCGACTGTCTCATTGTCGAGAAGAGCGCCATAAATCCGCCGATCGACACGAACGTCGCAAGACCGAGCGAAGCGTCCTCGCAGTATCTGTCGATAAATATCGCGATACTCGGAACGATCAGCGCCGCGTATATCACGAGGTATCCGCTAAAGCCAAAGCCGAGCTTGCCTATTATCCAATTGATCAGCACGTATCCAGACTCCAGACCGTAGTCGTGTGCCGAGCCGCCGATAGGGCGGAAGCCCTTTATAACGTCCCAGAGCGAGAGCGTGCGGTAGTATTCGTAATAGATCTTGTAGTTGGCAAGATCCGTGCCAAAGGTATCCGCCCTCAGTGCCAACAGCAAAAAGAGCTGTAAAGATACCAGCGCGATCACAAGCTTGCGCTTGTTTTTAAAAAGCAGGCTGTAGAGGGGGATGGATATAAAATTCAATAAATATATCAGCATTATTGAACCCCTGGAGGTTTTATTTTTTCGAGTATATCTCGACGTAGCTTGCCGCCATATTGTCAGCCGAGAATTTCTGCGCGGCTTCGAGCGCGCCGCGACCGAGCTTTTCGCGAAGAGACTTGTCGCCAAGCATCTTTATACACGCGTCGGCGATCGCTTCGGGCTCGCACGGGCAAAGCGTTGCACTCTCGCCGTCAGAGAGCATATCGGGAATTCCGCCGACCTCGGTTGCAACGATAGGAAGCGCGCTTCCCATCGCCTCGATCAGCGTCATTGGCATTCCCTCGTAGTGTGAGGGGAACACGAAAAGATCTGCGGCGTTGAGATAAGGATAAACGTTTGACTGCGTGCCCTCAAAGATCACGCTCTCGCCAAGTCCGAGCGAGAGAGCGAGCTGCTTCATCTCGTCCATAAGCGCGCCGCCGCCGATAAAGCGCAGGCGTGCGGCAGGATAGACCTCGCGGATCTTAGTGAATGCGCGGAGCATTCCCTCGTGATTTTTGACGGGCGAGAAGCTGCCTATGTGAAGAAGCTCTATGCTCTCGCCGAGTGCATAGCTCTCCTTTGGGATACATTTTCCGAGGTCAATACCGTTGAAGACCACCGGGACCTTGCACTCGCAGATGCCGTATACGCGGCTGACCGACTCCTTGACGGTCGAGGTCAGCGCGACCGGAGTTGCCATAGAGTGTTTGAAGAAATAGTCGTTGAGACGGCGCGAGATTCCTCCCGCGTCCTTGTCGGCAATACTGTGCACCGTGTAGACGCACTTGCCGATCTTTGCCGCCTTTGCCGCGGGAGCGGCATACTTGATCGCGTTGAGGTGAACGTGCACCGCGTCAGGTCTCTCCTGCTTGAATATCTTCTTGAGCTTGCCCTTGATAGAAAGGTCAAGCCCCGGCTTCTTGCCGAGATAGCGGATGTCCGTGCCCGATGCCTCAATGCGCTCGGATATCGGCGTGCGCGCGTCAAAAAGGCTGATCACACAGACCTCGTGCCCCTGCCTCTTTAGCGCGTATATCATATTTTCACACATTATTTCAGCTCCGCCAAACGCAAAGCTCGGGATAACTTGTATGATCTTCATTCTGTCTCCTTGGAGTTAGTTGGAAGTTAGTTGGAGTAGGGTATTATTGTTCTTTTCTTGAAAGAAAAGAACCAAAAGAACTTCCTGTGGTGTTGTTATGGGGTGAGTGAGTGGTCGTTATGCCTGCCTCGATAGGAGTTTGGGATGCCTGAGAGGATAGCGACATAACAGACGATGCATTTGTTAAAATGCGAGGTGCAAACACGCGGACAGCTCGCTACCGCGTGTTTCTTTTTATTGTGAGGAGTGAGATATAAATTTTACGTTCCGTCAATCACCAAAAGCGCGATGATTATCTTTTTTCGTTTGTAGGGACCGACGTCCTCGGCGGTCCAATGTCACATCGGTCACCGCCGCATATCCGTCTATTGCCTAAAAGCGTGATTTACAGAAGCCTTCCTCCGAGAGGAAGGGGGACCGCTTGCGGTGGAAGGAGCCTGCGTGCACAAAAAATTGAGATGTCCTACGAAAAAGAGATATAGAGCGCTCTGCACGCACTCTCCCTCAGTCGCTTGCGCGACAGCTCC
>JAFTKL010000075.1 GCA_017453285.1 Clostridia bacterium
CTCAATGATGTTTGACTGAGTGATTACGAATACCAGGATAGGTACAAGCATCATTACAACGGTTGCGGCTGCGCTCGCGCCCGCACGCTTGATACCGCCCGCGGTGATCTGACCGATCGCGTAGTTAAGCGACTTGAGCTGCTCAGAGTGGATATACATGGACGCGCCCTGGTTCCAAAGTCCCTGAAAACAGTAAACTATAAGTGTAAGCCAACCGGGCTTAACCATAGGCATCGCGATCGTCCAGAAGGTACGAAGCTCGCTTGCGCCATCCAGTCGTGCACTCTCAAGCACCGAGTCGTGTACGTGGGATTCCATGAACTGCTTCATAAGGTAGAAGCCGAGCGTTGATCCCCACGAAGGAACTATGATAGCCCAATAAGTATCGACCATACGGAACGCACTCATAAGAATGAAGCTACAGATTGCAGTTACTGTCTGGTGGAACATAAGCGAGGTCTGAACGGTCTTGAACATTAATTTTCCGCCGGGGAAAACGATCTTAGCCATCGCGTAGGATGCGAGGGATGCTAAGAAGAGGTGTCCGACCGTACCTGCTACCGAAGTAAACACGGTATTGAATATGTATCTTGAGAAAGGAACCATACTGTCACTCATAAGAGTAAACAGATCTTTGAAGTGCTTTGCCGTAGGCTTTACAACGTAAAATCTCGGGGGGAACATCCAAAGCTCGTCAAGCGGCTTGAATGCCTGAATTACGCAGTAGTACATAGGCAGGAACATAAATGCTCCAAGTATTACGAGTATAACTGTGATACCTGCGTCGCCGGTTCTGGATCGCGCAAGTACGACTTTATGTTTTCTTGTTCTTAACTTTGCCATATCACGATCCTACCTTCGAAATCATCTTTTTGACGATCATATTAGCGCCGATCATTATCACGAAGAGGATAACTGCGATCGCTGAAGCGTAACCCGTTTCAAAACGCATTCCGCCGTAGTCGTCAAGGTGGTGGACGATGGTGTGTGCTGCGTAGTCAACGGAGGGGAATCCGCAGAGTGCCGTAACAGTACCACCGAAGCCGAACGAGCCGGTTATCGACATGATCGCACCGAACATAAGAGTATTCTTCATGTTCGGGAGCGTTATGTACCAAAGCTCCTGCCATCTGTTCTTAACGCCGTCAACGGCGCCTGCCTCGAACTGAGCCTTATCGATACCCTGGAGACCTGCGATGAACGCAAGGAAGGAGGTACCGAGCGAGGTCCAGAGCGCGACCACGATACACAGAGGCATTACGTAGTCCGCGTCCTCGAAGAACGCGATCTCCTTTGTGATAAGGTCGAGCTTGAGCAGCATTGCGTTTGCCCAACCGTAACGGTCAGAGGAGAAGAGGGTCTTCCAGATCAGGAACGCCTGACCCGAAATAGACGGTGCATAGAAGATAAGGGTTACGACCGCTCTTACCTTCGGGGAAAGCTCGTTGATGAACCAAGCTACCATGAACGAGAGCAGGTAGGATACAGGTCCAACGATACATGCAAATATAAGCGTGTTCTGACAAGCTGTTATAAAGATATCGTCGTCAAGGAAGAGTCTGATGTAGTTCTCCGGACCAACGAAGTTCGGCCACTCGAGCAGGTTAAAGTCTGTAAGGCTTATAACCGCGGAAAGCACGACCGGCAAGACGGTGAAGCAAGTAAAAATGAGCATATAAGGTGCTACCATAAAGTAAGCAACTTTATTTCTCTTCATTTCATGCCATGTCCACTGCAATCTTGTCATATCCTTGCGCACTACAGCTTTTTTCTTTGCTGTTTTCTGTGACATGAGTTTTTCTCCTTATATATTATAACAATGTACGAAATTTACAGATCTTTGATCGAGCTTATTTATAAGCCTCGTAGGTCTCAAGCCATTTAGCCGCGTCTACAAGATAATAAACTACCTTATAGGTCTTATCCTTTTCAAGTTCTGCGTCCTCATTAAGATCCGCAGCTCTGTCGCCCGTACCGAAGAGGTCGGCGTCGAGAGCCTTGAGATCCTCAGCAAGTGCGCGGATCTTGTCGTAGTCCTCGGTGGTGTATCCTGCAAGCTCTGCAAGCACCTCTTCCACCTTAGCATCGTAGGTAGAGGAGTAACGGCTGTCTTCCTTGACCTTTTCAAGCGCCTCTACAGCCTGCTGCATACGTCTTACCGCAAGCGTGGTCTGCTGAAGCTCCTTATCGAGTGCCTCAAGGTCGAACTCATCTCGCTTTCTCGTGATCTCATCGTTGATGAAGTCGATGTATCCGAGGAGGCTGGTTACGGGGTTGAGGTTATCGTTGTATGCATCGAGGAACGCGAACTTTGTGTAACGTCCTACGATATATGCACCGGGATAGTTAGGAATGGTTGCGAGGTTATCAAACTGAAGCTTGATCTGCTTGTACTCATCACGGGTCCAAGGCAAGCTTTCGAGTGCGGTGATGTTTGCGGTCGGATGCTTTGCGGAAGGACCGAGAATTGCAGCCATTTCGTTGGAGTAGTCAACCTGACATTCGTCGCTGACGTACCACTGCATAAACTTCCAAGCCTTTTCCTTATCTTCACATCCATCGATCATAGAGATCGCACCAACACCGGAAACCGAGTCAAATCTGATGTTGCCGTCAGCGTCTTCGATACCGGGCAGCGGATAGAAGGACCAAAGTCCCTCGATCTCGGTTGCAAATACCTTGAGGTGATTGTACGTTCCTGTATAGTCACCGAATCCGATCGGCATCTCACCGGTTCTGAAACGGTTTGCAAAGTCGTACTGATAGGGGAAGGAGTACATGGTGTACATTGCACACATATCCTCAAACGCTGTAAGAGCGAGGTTGGAATCGAGGTTGATTCTCATACCGCCGTCAGCGAAGAGCTCTCCGCCCATCTGATATATAAAGATGTTACTATCGCCGATCATCGCGATCTCCATGTTCTTAGCCTGAAGAACCGGGATCGCCTCCTTAACGTCGTCCCACGTCTTAGGAACCTCGAGTTCAAGCTCTGCAAGGATATCCTCACGGACGAACATCATCGGGAAGCTCTGTGTTTCGGGAAGACCGTAGCAACGCTCAACGCCATACGCGTCCTCCATCTTAAGAACGATCATCGCCGATTCATTGAAGTTGGAGGTTACCTCATCGAAGTTATCCATATCTTCAATAGATTCAAGTGCACCTCTTATCGCGTAGTTGATTACGTCACCTGCGCCGATACCGAGGTATACGTCAGGACCCTTCTTAGCAAGGATCGAAGGAAGAAGCGTACCGCCCGCAACAAGACGGAAGTTGATGGTCACGCCGTATTCCTTAGTGAACTTATTATTAATGAGGTTTCTGATAACCTGAGACTGATCTCGACCGGTTGCGATCCAGACCTCTACGCTGTCCTCTGCGACCTCATCGGTAAGAGCACCCATACGGTCGTAGTTACGGAAGAAGGACTGAATAAATCCGGTGATCTCGTGCCAGAGAGCCTGGAAGAAGTTTGCCTTAGCCGCGGGAAGCTCCTCGTCTGCGCTCTGAACTACGAGGTAGTCAAGAGTGAGAGGCTGAGTCTTAGCATCACCGAGCCAGGTACCGAGAGAACCGATGTAGGTCTTGAGCTGGTCAAGATTCTTAGCAACCTCTTCCTCGTCCATCGCCATCTCCATAAGAAGATCGGAAACGTTTTGAAGAGTTGCGGTCATCGAGCTCTTGGAGGAGTCCTTGAGCATGATCTCGATGATCTCGTCGATCTCCTCGTGCTGTTCCCAAAGGTCAGCCATGGTATCCGGGATAACCCCGTAGAAGTTGTAGTTAGCAAACTCATCGGGAGAAGTACCTGTAAGCTTCAGGATCTTAAGGTAATCGTCGTTGATCGCGGTAAGTGCGTCCTGAACTCTGCTTACGGTAGAGCCCATGGCACCGAGAGACGCCTCAAGACGAAGCGTGTAAACTACGCCTTCCTTGAAGTAGAACTCAACGTTCGTAACTCCGTCGCTGAGCGGGCCTACCTGCCATTCGTCAGAGTAGTTGAACTTAAGTCTCGCTGCCTCGTCGAACGGAATGCCGTTGTAGTATCCGTCCTCACCCTCAGCGACGCTCGAGTCACTGTAGATGGAAAGGATTCTCGAAGTTGCCATACCGTCAAGGATGTTCTGCTTGAAGCGGGCTACGATATTGTAGTTGCCGCTCTTGTTAACGGTGAACTTATATTCGACCCACTGGCCTACGCCCTGCCACTTCTCGCCGCCGACTGCATTAAGCAAAGTTCTGTCGGTTGCGCTGGGAGAGTTTGCAGCACTCGTCGTATCAGCCATGGGATATATGGTCTGGCTGGAGGAAGCCGAGAAGTATTCTGCTTCTAATTTAATTTTAGCATCGCCTTTTTCGTAGCTCTTGTACTGCTCGCGGTAATCCTCGTAGCTGCGATATGTAACGCAAGGCACGAGACAAAGCTTAGAGATTACGATAGGCTCGTTAACGCCCTCGATAGTAAGAGAAACGTTGCCGTTCTCATCGGGCTCAAGAACGAACTCGAAGGGCTCCTGGATAAATCCGTTAGAATCCTTGAACTCGTAAACGTTCCATACAGGACTCTGAACAAGGCTCTCACGGATCTCGTTCTTATCGGTATCCGCCGTGAAGTAACGGACGGTGTACTCCTGAACGAATTCGGCAAGCGACTGAGTCCAATACTCAGGAAAGCTTACTGCAACGACCGGCTCTCCCTTGCGGCTGGTAGCTTCCTTAGCAGAGGTAAATCCTGCCTCGGTTGCAGCCGCGATGATGCTTGCCGCAGTCATTCCCTTCTCTATCTCGATCTCAGCATCGGGATACGGTGTGGACCACACCTTAGAGATCGTGAGGTAACGCGCCTCGGAGAAAGGAACCTTATCGTTGATCATAAAGATTCTTTCGATAGACGCCGACTTGTTTACTACGGGGTAGTACTCAACGTAGATGTTGTAACGAGTCGGAGTCGTTATAGCATTCTCACTGCCTGCAGCGATCGTCCAGGTCGTAGTTCCTGCATCGGGGATGTAAAGACCGTCGGTAACGCCGTCAGTGAACTTATAGGGCGTTTCTGCCTCGGGCGCCTTATCACCGGGTTTAAGAACCAGATCGGGATCGTAGTCAAGTACGTCACCGAGGGTGTTTACGTACACGCCGTCAAGTCCGGAGAGAATTATCTCCTTCGTTGCGTTGGGAGCTTCATCGAAGTAGTTGGGATTGGTGGTGGGATCATCATCCTCAAGCTTCTTAAGCTCTTCGTCGCTCGTGTACTCCTTTTTGTACTCGTTGTACGAAATCGCATTCAGCAATTCCTTGATATTGCTCAGCTCGCTCTCGTCAGAGTCGACCGGTGCCGCGGATACGGGCATCGATACCGTGCCGATGAGAACCATCACGAGCAAGATCAAAGCTGTGACTCTTTGAAATTTCGTGGTTTTCATTTAGAATTTCCTCCTACCAAATGGTTAAAACTATGGTGTTATCTTACCATAAAATAAGAAAAAAGTCAAGCAAAGTTTTTGCTCGCTCGCCCCCTCAACGTGCTCGCGCGTAAGGGAAACTTTTTTGCACGCTTTTTCAAAATCGTCAAATTTAGCACTTGACAAATCGTCTGCAGCATGTAGGTAAATTCAATTTACCCCATTCGCTTTTGCCACGCTCTCTTGAGTAGCGTTTTTGTGCAAATGCACCACAACATATTTTCAAAAATTCAAAGGCTCTTTCAGGGTAAATAGCATTTACCTCGTCCATTTGTGACGATTATGTGCATTTTGTGAGTATTTAACAACAGTTTGTGAGCTTTGCACAAATCTCGCCCCAATTTTTCTACATTTTGAACACCCTTGATTTTTTCGATTTTTTCTCACTTTTTTCGTTTTCTTCTCTTAATATAAGTCAATATATCGTAATTTTACCCAAAAATATCTATTTTTTTACATTTCTTTCTTTTGTTTCCAAATGACTCCCAAAGCCCTTTTTCGATCACAAAATCATCAAAAAAGCGGCACGCCGAAGCGTGCCGCATATTATTACGTTGTTTGCTTTTGCCAAAAGGAAAAAGCCTTGCTCAGCGAAGAAATCCGTTTACGATCTCTTCCTCAGCTTCTTTTTCGCTGAGCCCGAGTGTCATCAACTTGATGAGCTGCTCGCCTGCGATCTTTCCGATAGCCGCTTCGTGAATGAGTGACGCATCGGGATTTACCGCGAGTATCTCGGGGATCGCTGCCACGGTCGCATCATCCATAATGATAGCATCACACTCGGTATGTCCCGAGCACTTGTTGTTACCCGTGATCTTGGAGAGAAACTTCTGCTTTGAAGCGTCTCTGGCAACCGCGCGTGATACTACGTGCGTGCCTGAATTCTCGCCGTTGAGTTCCACTTCAAACTCGGTGTCAGCCACCTGCTTGCCGTGAGTCATGATCTTCTCGTGAACCACGAGAGTTGCATTTTTCGACACTTTTGCAGAAGTCTTGCGGTAGGTCGAGTCAACACCCTTGATCTGAACGGTTTCCATCTCCATATAAGCATTTTCCTCAAGTTCAACGTACGTAGTGGGGTTCATAATGTTCTCACCGTTTCCGTCACCTTGACCATAATGCTTTTCAACGTATTTGATTTTTGCATTTTTCCCCACAAAGAAAGAGTGCACACCACTATGCTCGGATGCCTCCGAACCGCCGTTGTGGATGCCGCATCCCGCAACAATGGTAACGTCGCAATCCTCGCCTACGTGAAAATCGTTATAAACGAGCTCGCGAAGTCCGCTCTGCGAGAGAATAACGGGAATGTGCAGGCTCTCATTCTTAGTTCCCGGCTTGATATAGATATCAATTCCGGGCTTATCGGTCTTCTGCACGATCTCGATGTTCTCCGAGGAATTCTTTCCGTGCAAGCTACCGTTTATTCGCAAGGAGTAAGCGCCCTGCGGAACTTCGTGAAGCCCTGCGACCTCTTCAAGTAATTTTTTCTGAATACTATCCATAAGAGCCTCCTTTACGCGTTATTTTTGGTGAAGTAGCAACCCGAGCGAACGTCCATAAGCTTCGGGAATACATCCTCGCGTTTGCCGTAGTCAGCTACCTCGCCGTTTGCAAGAACGACTATCTTATCCGCAATATTGAGAATTCTCTCCTGGTGAGAGATGATGATTATCGTTCCCCTGGTGCGCTCGTACATATTTTCAAAGACCTTGATGAGATTATTGAAGCTCCAAAGGTCAATTCCCGCCTCGGGTTCATCGAAGACCGAGAGTTTTGTGCCGCGGGCATTTATCATAGCAATCTCAATTCGCTTGAGCTCGCCACCAGAAAGGGATCCGTCAACCTCGCGGTTAACGTAATCCTTTGCGCAGAGTCCTACCTCAGAGAGATAGGAGCAAGCCTCCGCGACGCTTGTTTTCTTGCCTGCCGCAAGAGAGATCAGATCCTTTACCGTGATGCCCTTGAATCTTACGGGCTGCTGAAACGCAAAGCTGATGCCTGCGTTTGCGCGTTCTGTGATCGAGAGATCGGTAATATCAACGCCGTCCATATAAATTCTGCCGCTCGTGGGCATATTTATTCCCGCGATGAGCTTTGCAAGCGTCGATTTTCCGCTTCCGTTCGGACCTGTGATAGCTACGAAGCGGTCGTCGATCTCAAGATTTATGTTTTTTAGTATCGCTTTGTCACCAACGACAAAGGATACATCCTTGAATTGTAACATATTTCTTTATTCTCCTCATCGTAAGGTGGTGGAAACCTTACAATTTTATTATAAATTCTTTTAGCCACCAGAATATTATACCTCAAAATCAAGTTTTTTTCAATAGGTTTTTGATATATTTTGTTAAATTATTTACACTCTTTTATCGTTTTAGTTATTGCAAAAGTTATTTTTTTGTGTTATAATGGAAAAGCAAATGCAAAATTCGCACAAGTTCTCTGCTCTTCCGCCAACGGTAATGCGCAAAATATTGTGCCGAATATTACAATTGTATTTGCTGAATTCCTTGATTTACAAGGATTTTAAATATTTATTTGTGTTTTCAATTACAATTCAAAAAGGAGAAAAACTATGAAACTCAGAGCTCCCGCTTATCCTCTGATCACCGTCGACCCGTTCTTCAGCGTATGGTCGCAGGCAGACAGACTCACAGACGAAAATACTGTGCATTGGACAAGCCGCCCCAACACCATCTCGGGTATCGTTACCATCGACGGCAAGGATTACCGCGTGATCGGCAAGGTCGACGACAGCATCCCCGTTATGAAGCAGATCTCGGCAGACTGCAACGCATTCTCGACCACCTACGTGTTCGAAGAGGCAGGCGTTCGCGTAAAGCTGATCTTCACCTCGCCCATCCTTCTTACAGACTACTATCTTCTCACCCGCCCCGTAAGCTATCTCGAGGTGCGCAAGGAGATCGTTGACCACAAGAAGCACGATGTTAAGATAAAGGTGTCTGTCGCAGAACAAATCTGCACCAACCTCACAAAGTCCGAGCCGGTTGAATGTGAGATCCTCGATCTTGGCAAGCTCAGCTCGGCTAAGATGGGCACGGTCGCTCAGTCGATCATTCCCTGCGACGGCGACGACCACCGCATAAGCTGGGGTTACTTCTACCTCACCACCGAGGGCAAGGCATCCTACACCGTAGGTGAGGGCGAGGCTCTTACATACGTTAACGCTGAGGTAGAACTCAAGAATTCTACCCTTCTCACATTCGCATACGACGACATCGAGTCGCTCGAGTACTTCGGCGCACGCCTCAAGACCTATTGGAACAGAAACGGCGCGCTCATCACCGACGAGATCGTAAAGGCTCACTCGGATTACAAGACCACTCTCAAGCGATGCAACGAGTTCGCTGACAGAATGTTCATCGACTCTGTTCGCGCAGGTGGTGAGAAGTACGCAGAGATTCTCGAGCTCGCATACCGTCAGGCAGTTGCGGCTCATAAGCTCGCGATCGACGAGGACGGCGAGATCCTTTGGGTATCCAAGGAGTGCTTCTCCAACGGTTGTGCGGCTACAGTTGACGTAAGCTACCCCTCCATCCCGCTCTTCTTGCTCTACAACCCGGAGCTCGTAAAGGGTATGATGCGCCCGATCTACAAGTTTGCACGCTCTGACGGCTGGAAGTACGACTTTGCTCCTCACGATGCAGGCCGCTACCCCATCCTCAACGGTCAGGTCTACGGACTTAACCGCGAGACAGGCGAGCTTATGTTCCACAAGCAGATGCCCGTCGAGGAATGCGGCAATATGCTCGTTATGGAAGCGACCGTTGCGCTTGCTACCAAGAGCACCGCATTTGCCAACGAGCATATGGATATTCTCGAGGATTGGGTAAAGTACCTCCTCCAGAACGGCAGAGATCCCGAAAATCAGCTCTGCACCGACGACTTCGCAGGTCACCTCGCACACAACTGCAACCTCTCGCTCAAGGCAATTATGGGTATCGCAGGTCTTGGAATTCTCTACGGCATGAACGGTAAGAAGAGAGAGGAGCGCAAGTACCTCAAGCTTGCTAAGGATATGGCACTTGATTGGGCAGAGCGCGCACAGAACGGCGACGGCAGCTTCCGTCTTGCTTACGACAAGCCCGCCTCCTTCAGTATGAAGTACAATATCGTTTGGGACAAGCTCTTCGGCACCGATCTTATGCCTAAGACCGTTCTCGAGTCCGAGTTTGCAAGCTACGCAAAGCACATCAACGCGTACGGTCTCCCCCTCGACTCGAGATCCGATTACACCAAGAGCGACTGGCTCGTATGGACCGCTACTCTCACCTCGGATCGCGACGCATTCGAGAGCTTCGTAGCTCCTCTTTGGGAGTTCTTCCATCATTCTCCCTCGCGTGTTCCTATGACCGACTGGTATTTCACCACCACCGGCGAGCACAGACACTATATGGTCGGCGAGATCGACAAGAGCTTCCGTAACCGCACAGTTCAGGGCGGTCTGTTCATCAAGCTCCTTGAGTACAAAGGCATTATGAAGTACGAAAGATAATTTTTCAATTGCAAAAGGCGAAGAACGTATGCGTTCTTCGCCTTTCTGACAACATAGTAAATTATTATACCACAGACATTGATGCGCACAACAAAGCGAAGCGAGGTTACTATGATAGAAAGCCAATACAAAATGAATTTGATCAAAATCGGATTAAAAATTGCTTATTACAGAAAGCTCCAAGGAATGACACAGGAAGAGCTTGCCGAAGCGTGTGAGCTATCCGCAGGCTACGTTTCTCAGCTTGAAGCACCGAACTGTTTCTTCTGCCCTTCTTTAAAAACCTTGTTCAAGATCGCAGAAGTCCTCGGAACTACCGTTTCTAAGCTTACGGACATAGAGGACTGAACAAAAATTCATTAAAACAGACAAAAAGCACTTGCAAAATTGCGCAAGTGCTTTTTTGTGCCAAACAAACTTGTAAAAATGCGTTTTTATTAAATTATAATTCGATTATGTTCGTCCAGGCGCTTCTGCCCTCGGCATCGATGACGAATGCGCGGACGAAGAGCTCTCCTGCGACGGGAGTATATTCCGCAGAGGTGAGGTTCTCGCCGTGAGTCGCTCTGCGGCTCCAAGCGATATTGGATGCAAAGAAAATATGAGAGACGGGTGAGCACTCAACGCAAAATTTATTGCCCTCGCGATAGAGATGCACCTCGGGACCCTGCGACGCGTAAAAACGCTTCTCGACTATTGCTTTCTTGATATCCTCAGCCGAATTCGTCTCGCATTCTGCCATAATATAAGCAATTCCGTTGTCAATTCCGTCGTACATATGCGCATCGTCGGTCGCAAGAAGCGGTAAATTCAACCCGCGCGCTGTGATCTGGTCGACGATCACCGAGGAATCAGCGCGGAAGGACTGTCCTTTCTCGGACACCGTGTTATATATCTCGGTAGCGTCGACGTCGCGAAGCTTCAGTATCATCTCGGGGGTATTGAGCGACCACGCAGGATGTGCAAGCACCGCAAGCCCTCCGAACGCGTGCACTCCGTCGATCACGCGCTGAACGTCATCCTTAGGATCGAGCGCGGGCTCGCTCTGCATAAAGAGTCCGACGATATGGAACACGCCCTGCTCGGTGGTGTTGCCTCCGACGTTGTACTCAGCGCCCGAAATGATCGTCAAGCTATTATCCTCGCCGCCCTCGCCGTACTTCCAGTGATCAGTCAGCGCGATAGCGTCGTAGCCCTGCGATCTGTAAGACTCCTTGACCTTCTCGGGAGACCAGGCTCCGTCCGAGAGAGTCGTATGTATATGAAGTCCTACCTTCTGTCTCTTCTTACCGTTGATATCGATATACATTTTATCTTTCCTCTATCTTGATACAATTGTACTATTCAACACAAAAATCAGAGCTTTGCATTTCTTGTCGTAACTACGTCTACGCCCGTGCCGAGAACATCTGCGATGATGACAGTTCCGATGGTAGCATCGTCATCAACATAAGTCTGTGCGATGAGCTTTGCGCACTCAAACATAAGCTCCTTCGGGATCGAGCCGTTGGTCTTTACGGGCACGACTCCGCCGCTCTTGAGCGGTGCGGTGCTGGTCACAACGCGCTTGGGAGCGGTGCACTCTGTGAGCGCATACGCCTCGCCGCGCTTGCAGGTGTGTCCCTCGACAGAAAGCACTTTTTTATTATCGTCAAGCTCTACACGGAGCTGACAGCCCTTGGGGCAAACGATACAAGTCAATTCACGGATCATTTTTACTTCCTGCCTTTCTTAAGAATCAAACTCGATCGAGAACGCGAGCTTGCCGCTCTTAACGCCTTCGATCATAGCGGGAGTGAGGGTGACGGTCTCCATCTCACCGGGAGCGACCTTCTGCTTTTTCTTATTGATGATGACGTTCTCGCCGTCGCGCACTACTATGCGCACGTCGCGATAAACGTCTGCAACTCTGAAATAAACTGTGACCTTTTTGTTCGATGTGATACGTTGCGGAACGGTGTATCTGACCTTTCCGTCTGTCACGAGAGCGATAGCCTCATCAAGCGCGGAGCTTGTATTTTTCAGCACATATTCAGCCGCCGCAACTCCCGCGATCTCAGCCTCCTCTGAGACGTAGTCAACGAGGTCGTGCACGTGGAGAACGTTGCCGCACGCATAGATACCCTCGGTGTCGGTCTGTCTGTCCTGATCGACGCACGCGCCGTTGGTAATTCTGTCAAGCGAGATATTCGCGCCCTTGGTAAGCTCATTCTCGGGAATAAGTCCGCAGGAGAGCAGGAGCGTATCACACTCTATGTACTGACGGGTCTCGGCAATAGGCTTGCGACGCTCGTCAACCTTTGCAATTGTAACACCGGTAACTCTGTCCTTACCGTGTATCTCGACGACGGTGTGGCTGAGCATGAGCGGAATGCCGAAGTCGTTGAGGCACTGTTCGATGTTTCTCGCAAGACCGCCCGAATAAGGCATCAGCTCGCATACAGCCTTGACCTCTGCGCCCTCAAGCGTCATTCTTCTCGCCATAATAAGTCCGATATCGCCCGAGCCGAGAATTACTATCTTCTTACCGGGCATATAGCCGTCCATATTTACAAATCTCTGCGCAGTTCCCGCGGTGAAGATACCCGAGGGGCGAGTTCCGCAGATATTGAGCGCTCCCTTGGGGCGCTCGCGGCATCCCATCGCGAGAATGATAGCCTTAGCCTTGATCATGAACATTCCGTCCTCGGAGTTCATAGCGGTGACTACCTTATCGGGAGAGATATCGAGGACCATCGTGTTGAGCTTGAAGGGTATGTTTCTCTCTTTTACCTGAAGCTCGTAGCGGTAAGCGTACTCGGGGCCCGTGAGCTCCTCCTTGAAGCGATGGAGTCCAAATCCGTTGTGTATGCACTGACGGAGGATGCCGCCAAGGCTGGTGTCACGCTCGAGAATAAGAATATTGCGAAGTCCCGCGTCGTAAGCCGCAACAGCCGCGCTCATACCTGCAGGGCCGCCGCCTACGATGACGAGATCGACGTTAATGTATTCAGACATATCACTTACCTCCCTTGGTCTTTCCGTAGTTTATAGTAGAGCCCTTGCCGAACTTGGTCACATCCTCAAACGCAACTCCGCGCTCGCGCGCAAGTATGCTCACTACGATAGGCGAGCAGAAGCCGCCCTGACATCTGCCCATTCCGCTTCTCGTTCTTCTCTTGATGCCGTCGACGTCGGTCGCACCGGGATTGGTGTGGATAGCCGCAACTATCTCGCCCTCGGTGATACCCTCGCATCTGCAGACTATTCTGCCGTAGCGAGCGTCCTTCGCGATGACCTCGTTCTTCTCTTCAATGCTCATATGATTGAACGCGTGTGCGGGGATGTGGCGGGGGTTGTAGTTTTCCTTCTCTGCAAGTGCAAGTCCGTCCTCACGAAGCATTCCGACTACGTGCTCTGCGATCGCAGGAGCAGAGGTGAGTCCGGGGCTCTCGATACCGCCGAGAGTCAGCACGCGATCGCGAAGCTTGATGATAAAGTCGCCCGTGCTTCCGACTGCGCGAAGTCCGCAGAAGGAGGTGATGACCTTACCGAAGGGGATGCCACTTGCGTTGTCGGCAGAGCGCGCGATGATCTGCGCGTATCCCTCGGGAGTGACCGAGGTGTCCTCTTTGTCCTCAATATCGGTAGCGGTAGGACCGAGCAGCAGGTTTCCGTCGACGGTAGGCGCGACGAGAATTCCCTTGCCCATCTTTGTGGGAGTGTGGAAGATGGTTCTCTGTACGAACGAGCCGCACTCCTTGTCAAGTATCATATATTCACCGCGTCTGGGGTGAACGTCAAAATCAGCGTCTCCCGTCATAGCGGCGATCTTATCGGAATATACTCCTGCAGAGTTGATAACGTACTTTGTCTCGATCTGCTCGCCGTCCGCAGAGCTTACGAGATAGCCGTTCTCGCTCTTCTCGATAGACGCAACCTCGAAGTTGAGCTTGAGCTCAGCACCGTTGTCCATAGCATTACCGACCGAAGCTATGCAGAGCTCGTAGGGGCAGACTATCGCGCCCGTGGGTGCGAGAAGTGCGCAGGAAAGCTCGCGGTTGAGATTGGGCTCGAGCGCAAAAAGCTCGTCCTTTTCAACTATGCGAAGTCCCTCAACTCCATTCCTGATACCGCGCTCATAAATAGCCTCGACCTCTGCTCTCTCGTTCTCGAAAGCAACGACCAGAGATTCGTTGCGGATATACTTTACGCCAAGCTCCTCTGTGACCTTGGGCATAAGGATCGATCCGCGAACGTTCATCTTTGCCTTCATCGAGCCTTCCTTTGCGTCAAAGCCCGCGTGAACTATCGCACTGTTTGCCTTGGTAGCGCCCATCGCTACGTCGTTTTCTTTTTCAAGAATGCAAATCTTAAGATCGTATCTTGCAAGCTCTCTGGCGATCATTCCGCCGACTACGCCTGCACCGACGATTACTATATCGTACATTTTCACACTTCCTTTTCTTATACTAATTTTTAGGATTAAACATAGACATACATTGTAGATTATATCACAAACTCCCCTGCTTTGTCAATAGCCAAGCGTGCATTTGGAAAACATTTAAGTATTTTCTGCGCTTGCGCAAATATTTTTAACTTTTTTTCGAAAAGCTATTGCATTTTTCGCGAAACCGTGTTATAATAACATCACTAAGTAGTTTTCAATACCACATCAAGAAAGGTTCAATAATATGACACGCACTTGCCTTAAAGACAGATCGCTCCCCGACTACACGAGGGGAGAAGAAATATTCAATTACGTCAGCCACATCGTCGGCGGCGGGATAGGAGTTATCACGCTTGCCGCCTGCATTATGATGGCTCTCTGGCAGTCAGACGCTGTCGCGATGTCCTGCGGAATAGTGTTCGGCATCTCGATGATCGCACTCTACACCATCTCGAGCATCTATCACGCACTTCCTTGCGGAACTGCGAAGAAGGTGTTTCAGGTCCTCGACCACTGCACGATATATTTTCTCATCGCAGGCACTTATACACCTATGGTGCTCTGCGCACTGATGAAAGTCGATCGCGCTGCGGCTTGGGGCACGTTCGCGGTAGTCTGGGGACTCACGATTCTCTCTATAACCCTCAACGCGATAGACCTCAAGAAATATAAGGTCTTCAGTATGATCGGATACGTCGGCACGGGCTGGGCGATAATCTTCAATATCGGCTCGATGTACGACACACTCGGACCTACGGGCTTTTGGCTGCTTCTCGGCGGCGGAATTCTCTACACGGTCGGCATAATCTTCTATAAGGTCGGCTCGAATAAGAGATATTTCCACTCGATCTTCCACATTTTCGTGCTTCTCGGAAGCATCTGCCATTCCCTTTCGGTTATATTCTACGCGCTTTGATAAGCAAAATAGGCTTTCCTCTGCTTTTTAGCAGAGAAAACACGAACACCACCAAGGATCTTTGGTGGTGTTTTTATATCGATGTGTGTTTATAATTCTACCCGGGGTAGATATCTTCCGTCTTGAAGAACTACCTTTTTCATGCTATAATATAATCAGCAAGCAGACGGAGGATATTATGAGAGACTATAGTTTTGGTAATTTTCTGCATGAGCTAAGATCGCGTAGAGGCCTTACGCAGTATCAGCTCGGCGCGCTCGTCGGCGTTTCCGACAA
>JAFTKL010000076.1 GCA_017453285.1 Clostridia bacterium
ATTTTTAAAAAAATTTAAAAAAGCTATTGCAATTCTGAGGAAAGTATGATATAATAACTTCGTTTGCAAACGATGTCAAAGAACATCGGAATATTAGAAACGAGGTATATAGAAATGAAGTCGGGAATCCATCCTAATTATCAAGAGTGCGTAATCCGTTGCGCTTGCGGCGAGGTTGTTACTACCAAGTCCACTAAGGGCGGCGAAATCAGAGTTGAAATTTGTTCCAAGTGCCATCCCTTCTACACCGGTAAGCAGAAGTTTGTCGATGCAGGCGGTCGTCTTGATAAGTTCAAGAGAAGACTTGAGAAAGCTGGCAAGTAATCGGATCTTCGATTGGTTTTGCAAAAAGGCAGGGTTATGCGTTAGCATCCCTGCCTTTCTTTTTTTGAAAAATTGTAGTTTCGTGGGGTATTATTATGAAAACTATATCGCTGAATGGAATTTGGTCGCTCTCGGGCAGAGTGCAGGAGGGCTTTGACTGCGGCGCGGTCGTTGAAAATATCGAAGCTCAGGTGCCCGGATGTGTACAGCTCGATCTGTCGCGCGCGGGAATTCTGCCTTCGGATCTTTATATGGGGGATAATATTACCAAGACCGAGGATTTTGAAAATTGGGAATGGTACTACACCCGTACTTTTGTCGCCCCTGCTGAGCGCGAGAACGTCTATCTCGTGTTCGAGGGCGTTGACTGCGTTGCGGAGTATTTTCTCAACGGAGTCAAGTTCGGCGAGAGCGAGAATGCGCTCATCGCACACGAATTCGAGATCGGAAAATACCTCTGCGACGGTGAGAACACGCTCACCGTGCATATCCTCTCGCCTATAGTCGAGGCGCATAAGATAGATTTTGACGTGCACACCTATGAGACCTGGAACGGCTATGCGACCGACACTGCTTTGCGCCGCCCTGCGCATTCGTACGGCTGGGATATTATGCCGCGCGCGGTGACCTCGGGACTCTGGCGAGATGTGAGAGTTGAGGTTCGCGACGAGATCAGCTTCTCGCAGATATACTGTCGCACCACCGAGCGCTCCTGTGAGCTTTTCTATGAGCTCAAGCTCCCGTTTGCGCTTCTTTCGGGTGTGGAGATAGAATTTGAGGGCGCGTGCGGAGAGAGCAAGTTCTACGCGCGCAAGAGCATAAAGGGCGCGAGAAACGGACATCTTTCGCTTAACGTCAGAGATCCGAAGAGATGGATGCCCTACGGCTACGGCGACGCTAACGTATACGACGGCGAGGCGCGCATCTATCGAGAGGGCAGGCTCGTTCACACCGAGAGCTTTTCGTTCGGTCTGCGCACAGTGAAGCTTGAACGTACCGAGATCACCGACGGCGAGAACGGATACTTTAGATTTTTGGTCAACGGCGTCGAGATAATGTGTAAGGGCTCGAATTGGGTTCCTATGGATGCATTCCACAGCCGCGACGCAGAGAGATACGCGGCGGCACTTGAGATATTCAAGGATCTCGGATGCAATATAATTCGTTGTTGGGGTGGAAACGTCTACGAGGATCACGCGTTCTTCGACTTCTGCGACCGCAACGGAATTATGATATGGCAGGACTTTTCAATGGCTTGCCACGCATATCCGCAGGACGAGAGATACGAAAGACTTATAAAGGGCGAGGCGACTGCCGTTGTGCGTAAGCTTCGCAACCATCCCTCGATCATTCTCTGGTCGGGAGACAACGAGATCGACTGTATGTACGCGTCGGCAGGCATAGATCCTGCGATCAACGTGATCACACGCGAATGGCTGCCCGACGTTATCAAGCGCAACGACCTCGATCGCCCGTATCTGCCGAGCTCACCTTACGTCAGCCCCGAAGTATACGAGAACTATTCGACCGAGAAGCTCCCTGAGGAGCATCGTTGGGGTCCGCGCGACTACTACAAGAGCGATTTCTACCGCAACTGCCGTGCGCATTTCATCAGCGAGAGCGGATACCACGGCTGTCCGTCGGTCGAGTCTATAAAGAAATTCATCACTCCCGAGCGCGTATGGCCCTATCAGAACAATCCCGAGTGGATACTTCACTCGTCCGATCAGAACGGAAACGATTCGCGCGTTATGCTTATGGATAAGCAGGTTCGTCAGCTCTTCGGAGAAGTGCCGACAGATATGGAGGATTATATCCTCGCCTCGCAGATCTCGCAGGCTGAGGCAAAGAAATATTTTATTGAGAGAATGAGAGTCGGCAGACCGCAGAAGAGCGGAATTATCTGGTGGAACGCGCTTGACGGCTGGCCTCAGATGTCGGACGCGATCGTCGACTACTATTATAACAAAAAACTCGCATACCACTACGTAAAGGCATCGCAGAGGCCCTTTATCATAGCGGCTGACGAGATCACGAGCTGGAGACTTCCCATCGTTGCCTGCAACGACACGCTCGAAGCGGTCAGCGGCAGAGTTAAGGTCAGCGATGCAGAGTCGGGCGAGATACTGCTTGAGGGCGCGTTCTCGGCAGCACCTAACACTTCTACGCGCGTGTCTTCGATCCCGATCTTCTACTCCGAGCAGAGATTTCTTATCATCGAGTGGGAGACGAATGACGGAGAGAGCGGAAGAAACCACTACCTTTGCGGCTATCCCGCGATATCCTTTGCAAGATACAAGAGCTTTCTTGAGAGCTATTTGAAGGAGAACTGATATGTATTTACTCGGATTTGACATAGGCGGTACGAAGTGTGCGGTCATCACCGCGAGATATGAGAACGGAGAGTTGAGCTTTTGCGGCAGAGAGAGCATCCCTACCGACAGAAGCGTTGGACCTTACGAGATGATCGACCGCCTTTGCGCGCTTGCTGACACGATACTCGAGGAGAAGCCGTGCGCTATAGGAATTTCCTGCGGAAACCCGATGGACTCGAAGAAGGGAATTATTCTTTCTCCCCCCAATCTGCCGGGTTGGGATAACGTGGAGATCGTGCGCGTGCTTGAGGAGAGATATGGCGTGCACGCTTATTTGCAGAATGATGCCGATGCTTGCGCTATCGCAGAATGGCGATTCGGTGCGGGCAGAGGAGTTCAGAATATGGTCTTTATGACCTTTGGCACGGGTCTTGGCGCGGGGCTTATACTTGGCGGCAGACTCTATTCGGGCACTAACGGAAACGCAGGCGAGGTCGGACATATCCGTCTGTCGCCGATAGGTCCTGTCGGCTACGGTAAGGCAGGCTCTTGGGAAGGCTTTTGCAGCGGCGGCGGAATTTCTCAGCTTGCGTACATGAAGGCGAGCGAGATGGCGCAGTGCGGAAAGTTCCCATCCTTTTACAAAAAGGGAATGAATGCGGCGGACATCAGCGCAAAATCTGTTGCCGAGGCGGCAAAAAATGGCGACGAGTGCGCGCTTGAGGTCTACAGACTTTGTGGTGAGTATCTCGGTCGCGGACTTTCGGTAGTTATCGATATACTCAACCCCGAGAGAATAGTCATCGGAAGTATCTTTACGAGAAGCCGCGATCTGCTCTGGAAAGAGGCGGAAAGAGTGATAAAGCGCGAGGTGCTTGCACCCTCGTATAGCTGTTGCGAGGTCGTTTGCGCCGAGCTTGGCGAGCAGATAGGAGATTACGGCGCGATAACCGTTGCGCTTTACGGGGAGGAAATATTTTGAAGCATCTTGAATTATTGATAGAAAGATATCCTGCGCTCGCTGTGTGCGAGAGCGAGATCAAGCGCGCGATCGAGGAGATCATAGAGTGCTATGAGAAGGGCGGAAAGCTCCTTCTTTGCGGCAACGGCGGTAGCTGTGCCGATTGCGACCATATCGTCGGCGAGCTGATGAAGGGATTTTTGAAGAAAAGACCGCTCGACGAGAGCAAAAAGGCAGAGATGAGAGAGAAGTGCGCAGAGCTTGACGATGCGACACTTTCAAAGCTTCAGTCAGGACTCGGAGCGATCTCGTTGCCCTCTATCACCGCGCTCGGCTCTGCGTTCAACAACGACGTAGACCCCGAGCTGACCTACGCGCAGGCAACGCTTGCACTCGGGAAAGCGGGAGACGTATTTATCGGTCTTAGTACGTCGGGCAACGCAAAGAACGTAGCCGCGGCGGCAAGAGTGGCAAAGGGCCTTGGAATGACTGTTATCGGAATGAGCGGTGAGAGGGGCGGCAGGCTCGCGGCTCTCTCGGATATCGCCATCCGCGTGCCCGAGAGCGAGACCTTTAAGATACAGGAGCTTCACCTGCCCGTCTATCACGCTATCTGCGCTGAGGTCGAGGAGTATTTTTACTCAAAATAAGCCACACTACCTTTAAGGAGGTGTTTGTATGACAGAAAGAGAATTGCCCGAAGCAAGCCGCGCGGTGCTTGTCGGACTTGCACAGAAGGGCGAAAATACAGATGCGCTCGAGCGCAGTATGGACGAGCTTGAGGGCTTGCTCAAAACTGCGGGCGGCGAGTGTATCGCAAGACTTACACAGAACAAGGAAGCTCCCGACGCCAAAACTATGATCGGCAGCGGCAAGGCGGCTGAGCTTGCCTATCTGTGCGCCATCAACGACGCGGATCTCGTGGTGTTCGACTGCGAGCTCTCACCGTCGCAGATCAGAAACCTTGAAAATATAATGGGAGATAAGGTCAGAGTCATCGACCGCTCGATGCTCATTCTCGACATTTTCGCGCTCCACGCAGTTACGGGAGAGGGAAAGCTTCAGGTCGAGCTTGCGCAGCTCAAGTACACCGCGCCGAGACTTATGGGTAAGGGAACTGAGCTCTCGCGTCTTGGCGGCGGTATCGGTACGCGAGGCCCCGGAGAGAGCCAGCTTGAGACCGACAGACGACATCTTCAGCGCCGTATCCGCGCACTTGAAGCGCAGATCGACGAGATGGAAAAGAACCGCAGGACTATGCGCGCATCGCGTGATAGGAGCGGCATCGTGCAGGTCGCCATCGTCGGATATACCAACGCAGGCAAATCCACGCTTCTCAACGCGCTGACCGATGCGGGAATACTCGCCGAGGATAAGCTTTTTGCA
Source organism: Clostridia bacterium (assembly GCA_017453285.1). Lineage (GTDB taxonomy): Bacteria > Bacillota > Clostridia > Oscillospirales > CAG-272 > HGM12713. The sequence continues at coordinate 4,987 of JAFTKL010000076.1, forward strand.
ACGCTTGACCCCACGACGAGAAAGTATGAGCTCCCGTGCGGCGAGAGCGTGCTTCTGACCGATACGGTAGGATTTATCAACAAGCTCCCCCACCACCTCGTCAGCGCGTTCCATTCGACGCTTGAGGAGGCGTGTATGGCGGACATCCTCTTGATAATCATTGACGCGTCCGATCCTCGCTTTTCCGAGCAGCTTGAGGTCACCGAAAACCTGCTCGTCGAGCTTGGAGCTGTCGGAAAGCCCACGCTCTACGTTTTCAATAAGTGTGACCGCGGCTTTGCCGAGCTTCGCGAGATAGGTCGTTCGTCGGATGCCGACAATATCGCGTATATCTCTGCTCTCACGGGTCAGGGAATGGATACGCTTATCTCGAAGCTCGAGGCTATCGTCACCGAGGGAAAACGCCGCGTGACCTATTTTATACCGAATTCCGACGGCGGCGCGCTCAATACGCTCTACCGCGTGGCAACCGTCGAGGACGTGGATTACGGCGCGGACGGAATGACCGTCGTGGCTCTTGCGGATGCTAAGGCGAGAGGAATGATGAAAAAATACGCGCTTGACGATGCGCCCGAGCCTAAGGAGGACTGGGAAGAATGAACAGTACTGAACTCAGATACGTAGGCTCGCTCACGTCTGCACTTGAGTATGCAAAGAATGGCAGAATTGAGGAGTGGATACACGAATATCTCTTGAGCGACGGGAATAACAAGGCGTTCTCGGACGGACTTTCAATGCAGAAGAGATATTATATCGGTCCTGTAGAATTTCCGACCTCGCTCCTTTGCCGTTGCTGCGGACCCGAGGAGAATATGCGCTTTCGTGTCAACGAGGGCGGCTTTGAGAGAAAGGTGCTTTCACTTATGTCGTCTATTTCGGCAGGATGCGATCTTCCGCCGATAATGGTCAACTTCGCGGACGGCGAGCTGACTCTAAACGACGGCAACCACCGCTTTGAAGCCTACACACGCCTCGGTGTCAATAAATGCTACGCGATAATCTGGATGAGCAGTGAGTCCGACGTAGCGGAGTTTGAAGCAAAATACAAGGATATTTTATGAAAAAGGGCAAGAGTAGCACAGTTTTACTCTTGCTCGTTTTCTTTCTGTTGACAATCTGACGCAGATGGTGTATAATATATTTATAATATTTCTGAAGAAATTTTTTAAAAAGTGAAATATTTTTGCAGTTTTGGCGACTTAATATATGACGGACGTCAAATAATCCAAAACGGAGGAATTTATGAAAAAATTTATTGCTATATTTGCTTTTATCGTGCTTACGGCGCTCTTGCTCGTTGGATGTAACAAGGAAGTTGCCGACATAGATGCGACCGAGCCCAAGGATACACAGACCGAGTCGACCGATACACCCACCGAGAAGCCTGCAGGCGACGAGACACCTAAGCACTGGCAGCTCAAGTGCCGCGTGACCAAGGAATATCAGAAGCTCCACTTTGAGATAGGAACGAAGGGTAAGACTCTCTCTTTGCAGTTCCCGAAGGATTGGACGCTCACGCTTGAGAACGGCGCGTATATGATCGAGCGCGAAGGAGAAAAGCTCGGCAGCTTTGGTTTCGAGAATACCGAGGGCGACGGCTGGACGCTTGTTGAGGACTACACGAGAGCGGGCGGAAGTCAGCTTAGCATCAACAAGCTCATCGAGAGTCGCGGCTCGGGCAAGGAAGTCGAATACAGATACGTTTTTGAATACGAATATAAAGAGGATAACGAAAGCTACAAGCTTTATCTCACCGCGCCCTATACCGAGCTTGACGCGAATGCCGCGGATAAGCTCTACCAGATGTGTGCGATAAGCGCAAAGAGCGCAGTTACCGACGGCTCGCTCTCGCATCTTGCCGACAAAAATATACTCATTCTCGGTAACAGCTTTATCGGCTCGTCGCAGATAGGCTACGTTCTCGCCGATATGCTTTCGCTTAACGATAAGTACCTTGCGGTAACCCCCATTGGACGCGGATACGCGACGGTCGCGACCTATATTGCGGATGAAGCGTTGATGGCGCGCATCTCGAACGGCGACTTTGACGGCGTGTTCATCTGCGGCTTTTACTCGGATGCTGAGGCAAGCAACCTTAAGGTGCTCAAGACCGCCTGCGACAGCTCGGACACCACTCTTGTTATTTTCCCCGCGCACAACGAGTTTGAGGGCCCCATCAACCTCGCGCAGAAGGCTTGCCCCGATCTCCCTGTGCTCAATTGGAGAGGGGAGCTCAACTCGCTTATCGAGACGGGAGTTGACAAATGGGATCTTTGCGTTGACGACGCACACGGACACAGCACGGTCTATGCGGGACTTGTCGGCGCACATATGATCTACCGCTCGATATACGGAGAGATCCCGAATATTGACGGAATGTCCTCGCTCAACGTGAGCGCGGCAAAGGAGATACTCGGAAGCTATCTCGAGACGGGAGAGCTTGAATTTGATTACGAGATCTTAAAATTTAACTGATCAGGAGATAATATGCAGCTTGCAGAGCAGTACACCACGGTAAAACGTGAGGCGCACGTGGAATTTGAAGAAAAGCGATCGCTCTTTATCGGTCACGCGTTGCACGTAGAGAGCGAGGAAGAAGCGCTTGCTTTTATAAAGCAGATGAAAAAAGAATATTCGGATGCCACGCACAACTGCTTTGCGTATCTCATTAAGGGCGGTATCATCGCAAGATACTCGGACGACGGTGAGCCGCAGGGAACTGCGGGAATGCCGATGCTTGAGACTATCCGCAAGAGCGGTGTCTCCGACGTTTGCGTGGTGGTAACACGCTATTTTGGCGGAATTTTGCTCGGCGCGGGCGGACTTGTTCGCGCTTACTCGCACTCGACCGCGATAGCCATTGAGGGCGCGGAGATAGTCACCTACGAACCGTATCTTGTTTACGAGCTGAGAAGTGGATACTCGGAGTACCAGAAGTATTCGAACATCCTCACGTCCGCCTCTGCGATCATCGATGACACCGAGTTCGGTGCTGACGTTTGCGTGAAATTCGCGCTCAAGCGAGACGAAGTTGAGAAGGTGCTGACGAGAATAAGCGAGGCAGGCTACGGACGTGATATTCCTACGCTCGTTGGCGAGCGCTTTGACTGTAGGTGAAGATATGAAAAGATATTTCTTACTTATTATAATGTTGCTTCTCGCACTTTGCCTTTTTACCTCTTGCGCTTCCTGCAAGGATGACGGACTTGATAGGTTTGAGCAACTCATAGTATCGACATCCTCTTCCGAGGATGAAGGCGAAGCCTTTGCAAATGCTATCTACGTGGTCATTCCGAGAAGCTCTGGCTTTGAGCTTGTCGCACGCGCACAGCTGCTTGCCGATGCCGTGGCTGAAAAGACGGGTATAGCGACCTTCCTAAAATACGATTCCGAGCAGACCGTCGAGGGTACGTTTGAGATACTCGTAGGATATACCTCGCGTCTTGTCACAAAGGAGAACTTCTCCACTCTGCGAGACGGCGACTATATCTGCCGCTACGACCGAGGATATATTATTCTCGGCGGACGTACGGAGGTTGCGACCGTAGAGGCTATCGATAAGTTTGAGAGCGATATCCTTCCCGGCGCGAGCTATGCCGCGATCATGAGCAAGGATGCTCATTTTGAAGTATACGCAGAACACGGGATCGACGAATTTACACTCAACGGATACCCGATATACGAATATACTATAGCCTACTGTAAAGAAAGCTACGAGATCGCCGATGTTATCTCGAAATACGTAAAGAAGAATAGCGGCTATACGCTCTCGGGCAAGCAAAAGGATAGCTACGATCCGCAAATGAGCAGATGCATCTGGCTTGTGCTCGATCCTATGGGCGACAACGCGGCAAGTATTGCGGCGAGGGACGGGAATATAGTCCTGAGCGCGCCCGACCTCTGCGGACTCTCGCTCGCCGCAACTGCCTTTGCCTCACAGCTCGGCGAAGAGCTTTCGAACGCCTCGGCACACGTGCAGATCGAGGGTAGCGTGGTGCTTTCTTACACGACGCGTGGAGTGGATATCTCATTTGGATTTGTTGATAACACGGGCAAGAAGGACTTCGCTTTGCTTATGGCGATCGCGGATGCCGTTAATATGTCAAAAAGCGATCTGATCTGCTTCTATCCCTCAAAAAATTCTTTGGTAAAACATATAGAACTCAATTGTCCGACTACGCATACCTATCTCGCTGTGGAGATTGAAAACGATATGACCGTTCCGGTGCTCTATAATAGTGCCGCATTATCCTCGGTATCCACCGAGAGACGTGACGGCTCGGTTTGGGTAAATGCTACGGCAAACGACGGAAAAATTTGGCGAGTTCGCATCTATGACAGCTCAAAAAAGGGTGTCACGTATCATAGCGACGAGATATTCGTCCTTTCTGATCTGCGCCTCGGCGACGGAAACATCGACCGAATCGCTACCGTGAAGTACGGACCTCAATCCGAAAAGATCGAAAGGCTGTTCTACGGCGAGACCGTGATCTGCACGAAGAGTGAGACTGTCACCGAGTATTCGGGCACGGCAAGCTATTGCGGACTGCTTTCTCTTGAGATAATTGAGAGATATCACGAAAGCTTCATTATATTAAAAGATACTCTCAAATGATATTTTTTCAAAATCCGATAGCTCGCGGCACAGATCTGCAATAAGATTGCAGTATTTTGTGATCTGCGAGCTATCTTTTGATTCATGCGCGCTGACGAGCGACTCGATCAGCTCACACAATCGCTCGAGCTCGTCGCTTTCTATACTGAGCGCGAGAAGAGAGCGTTTTTCTTTAAATATTTCACGAAGCTTATAAGGGGACGCGCCCGAGTCCAAAATATCTGCACTCAGACTCACCATATCTCCGAGAATGTCGCACAAGGCGAGCGAGTTTGCGATCACGAGTGCTGTGCAGAGCGAGAGCAGAATGACCGCGCTGATTATAGCTCTCATTTTTCCTCCTTCTTCGGAATGACCGTGCGCTTGCCCGCGTCATTCACCGTCATAAGATAAACGTCTGAAACTTCAAGTTTTTTCTTCTTAAGCTCACGCCGCAGATCGCTCTCGCGTATTCCTACAAGATCTATTCCGTGGCGGTTGATCCGTCCGTGCTCGATAACGATGTGAAACAGTCCGTTTTCCTTAACCTTAAGACCGAGATCCTCAGCTGAAGGCTGACGAAAGCGGGCTTTTTGTATTACCGTGATGCGACCGTTTTGTTCAAGTATCGCGTATTCTATCTCGTCAAGATCGTAAACCCCTTGATTTCTCAGCTCGCAGAATAATTCGTCAAAGGATATCCGCGCGTTCTTCATCGCGGATTGCGAGATCTTTCCGTTACGGATGAGCGTCGACGGACGTGCGGTCAGAAACTTCAGCCGAGGGAAACGAGACACGAGAAAGGAAATAATCACCTCAAAGGATAATAGTAGTACCAGAGGTATTACGGCGTGCGTGAGAGGTAGTTCGGGCTCGGTTATTGGCAGGGAAGCGATCTCGGATATCAGCAGAGTCGTTACAAGATCGGATACCTCAAGCTCTCCGATCTGCCGCTTGCCCATCAGCCGCATCGCCAATATTAAAAGAAAATAGATTATCGCAGTACGTAAAAAAACGGTAAGCATTGTGACTCCTTAGGTGTTTTTTATAGTCTTTGCAACTTTTTGCTCAAAAATACGGCGAAAAATGTCGAATGGTATGAGCATTATTTACAAATCCAAAAAACTTTACAAAAAGGTGTTGACAAAAGGAGGGAAAAGTGGTAGAATAGTGGAGTCGCCGTGAGGGGACTGAAGTAAAATAGCGCACCTTGAAGCCCTGAAAAAACTTTGAAAAAACTTGAAAAAAGTTTTAAAAAGGTATTGACAAAGGCAAAAAGGTGTGGTATAATACTAAAGCTGTCGCGAAAAAGGGCAGCGAACGGTCATTGAAAATTGAACAACAAGAGATAAGTACAAAGCAAAAGC